>NZ_JBCOAB010000033.1:0-37698 GCF_040227035.1 Clostridium sp. RTP31139st1_H3_RTP31139_211217 | reverse complement strand
CTTGGATACAAGACACCGTTAGAAGCATTTAACGAAGAACAAGCTAAGTGTTGCACTTAGCTTGACAATTCGTCATTTAAAAAAATCTCATAATATTAATCTATAGTTATATTAATGTCCTAAAAATAAATCTAATAATGTGTATAAAAAAACTACATTCATTCAATTTTTAGGCTTAAATACCCAAAGCTTTTTTAATACTTATATGAATACTAATATTTATCTTAAGCAAACTATATATATAAACTATTTTAAGGAGATGTTTAAGATGAAGAAAAAATTTAAAGCTCTATCATTAGTATTATTATCTCTACTTATCTTTGGTTTAGTTGGATGCGGTAGCAATAATAATACCACTAATAATGCTAACAATACTACTAATAATACCGACAAAAAAAATCCTCCTACTAATCAGGAGTATTATGATTATCTAACAGAAAGATATAATCATTACTTTAACGATAATACACTTGATACTACCTATGATATTTATGTAGATGATTTTACATATGATAATACATATGATGAATTTATAACTGCATACAACGGTTCTTACGACCAATTAAAAAATAATTTAGAGGCTTTTAAGAATGACTTAAAAAATAACGTTGTAAAAGGAAATGACGAAGTTGATAAGTACAATGAAGAAGTAATAACAGCTGCTGATAAAGCTATTATTGCTGTTGATGATTATACTGGAACTTTTGTTGAAAAGACAAAAGATTATGCTACTTTATCTAAAGACGAAGTAGTAAAAGGTTTGAGATCCTTAACCTTAGATGCTCATAATGCTAGATTAGATTTAAAAAATATGATTGATAATGCTAAGGATAAATTAGGAATTAAATAAGATATAAAAAATGAACTCCTTTTCTAACGAAAATTGGAGTTCATTTTTTTATATTATCAAACTACCTACTCTAAACCCCAAATATAGTTTGTCCGTTATCCCTTTCATATACCCCTTCCGCTCCAGCAATAAGATAAAGAAGAGATATTATAGATACTATATTAGATCTAATAATATTTATATTAGGCTCAAGTGAATAATCAATTTCTCCTCTTTCCTTTTCTTCATATAATATATTGTATCTAACAATTGCTATTCTAGTAAATATTAATTGCGTTGCAAAAAACATATATACAGCTTGTAAAGCTGTTTCATCAGCCTGTATTGAGTCAATATGTTCATTATTATATTTGCTATATATTAATTCAATTCCTTGTACAGTAGATGTGTATAATATTATATAAGCGTATATTGTTATATATATCATTAATATTTGTAAGTTTAATAACCCTAATGTTCTAATATCCGCCTCACTCATTTCATAAGAAACATCTCCGCCTTCATTATACTCACTATATTGATTATTATTTCTTTTCTTCTTACATCTATGTTTCTTCTTAGCCATTTAAATTTTCCTTCATTATGCTCATACTTTTATAATATTTATTATATTGTTGTTTGCTCCATAATTAACTATTTCACTAAAATATTATAACTTCTGAATAAATTATATTTTTCCTGCTTACTCTAATAAATAGTAAAAACTATAATTATGAGGTATAAACTAATGAAAAAAAATTTAAAAATTATATTTACTTTCTTATTAACTATTATAATTTTATTGACATCAGTTTCTTTTCCAATTGAAGCTTCAAGTGATGTTAATATTATTCAAGATTCTGCTAATACTAATTCGCTACCAGGTCACTTTCGTAAAACAACTAATATTTCTAACTCTTCAGCTCTAACATCTTTAAATATAGAAGGATTAGAAAAACTTAATATATCCGGAAGTGGCCAGTTTACTCCTACTAATTTGCCTTTATTAATAGAAAATATAAATACAAATCTTCCTATTGTAGATATTGATCTAAGACAAGAATCTCATGGGCTTATAAACGATGATATGGCTATTAGCTTTGCCAATGCAAATAATAGTGCAAATGCTGGTCTTACTTTAGATGAAGTTATTGAAAAAGAAAATAGTGATTTATCTTCTATCAACTTAAATAAACCTTTAACCTTATACAATAATAAAAAAATAATTACACCCAATTTAGTTCAAAGTGAATCTACTTTAGCATACTCAAATAATATATCTTATATTAGAATTCCTGTAACAGATGGTAATTTGCCTAATGAAGATATGGTTAATTACTTTATTGACATTATTAAAAGCCATTCTGAAGATACATGGTTTCACTTTCACTGTAAAGCTGGAGTAGGTAGAACTACCACTTTTATGATAATGTATGACATTATTAAAAATGGTAATAATGTTAGTTTAAATGATATCATCGGACGTCAAGTATTGCTTTCTGGAATTTCTCAACGAGATGCTGTAGATTTTTATGTTGGTAATAGATATGACTTCTTAAGTAATTTTTATGATAAATATAAAGGTTGTAACTCTACATTTGCTAATTATAATTCAACTAATAGCACAAATCTTTCTAATAAAAACATAAGTTTATTAAATTGTAGCTATAATGATCGTATAGAAGTTAATGACTCCTATATTAAAGGTCCTATCCCCCCTAAATTGCTTTATGTTATATCTGACAATAATATGACAAAAGCCGAGCAAACCATGATTGCAACTCTTCAGGGGCTTATAGCTTCAAAAAGTGATAAGCAAATATATATATTAAGTTCAATCGAACCTGATTATCAAATATGGCTTGATGATTTAAATAAAAACTACAATGCAAAATATAAAATAATAAATGACCCTTGGAAACTTATAGATAAGTTTAAATGCTATATAAACGGCTATGTACTATATAGCAATGTAAAGGAATCATCAATAAACAATGCCTGCACCTTAGCATCATTAAATGACTCAATAGCAATTGATGAATCTATCGAAACCATATTAAACAATCATGGCATAACAAACCTAATTGAAGACTGCAGAGAAACTGATAAATATTGGGCATTTAATAATCTATGGAACTCTGGCTTAAATCATTCTACTGTAATAGAATTACCTAGTGATAAATATATGTCATTAAGAGACTATGCCATTCTTTCAAAGTCATTAGTTTTCTACGAAGATGATATACACGATAGCACATTAAGAGAATTAATTTTTAATTTTATGGATGACGGTGGTAGAATCTTAGGCTGGGCACCTGATGAACACACAAATGTTTCAATTGCATCTAGCTTTGGTATTGACACTATTGCTGCAGATTGGTCTTATAATCTTTCAGTTTTAAGTTCGTATCCTTCAACAACAAAGCTTCAAAATATTAATAATCAAGTTACTGAAGAAGATGGAGTTCATTACATTACTTTTATTATGTCTGATGGAGATAATCAACAATGGCTATTAGGAAGTAATTTCAATATGAAGAATTGGTTTGGCTCTCCTCACAGAGGTAAATTTAATTTAGGTTGGTCTTTAAATCCATCTTTGTACTATTTAGCTCCTACAGTTTTTAATAAATATTATGAAGCTGCAAATTCCACTAAATATACTGATAATTATGTAGTTGCAGCTTCTGGTAATGGATACATGTATCCTAGTAAATATCCATCTGACAAACTACTTAGCTATACCAAAAGACTCAATGAATATATGGCAAATGTTGATGCACATAATGTATTGATTCTTAATGATGAAGCTTTTTATAGAAAAGATTTATGGGATAAATATACCTGTAACTCAAATATAGATGGCTTACTTTATCTAAATTATGATATAAACAATGCCTATAATGGAAAAATAATTTGGTCTAATGATAAACCAATTATTTCATGCCGCGATTTACTTTTGGGAGGAATAGAGGATGAAAATCAATTACTTTCTAATATCAATGATAGAATTGATTGTGGTTATACTAATATTAAAGATCCTAACTCTTATACCTTTGTTTATGTTCATGTTTGGAGTAATACAATGGATAATGTTAATGATGTCATAACTAAGTTAAATAAAAACCCTAAAGTTAGAATTGTTACTCCTGATACCTTTGTTAAACTAATACAAAATAATGTTTCACATAATGCATAATCAATGTTATACTAATACTCTTTTTACTTATCATTAATTAGATAAGATAGAATTAATATTTATATAAAACCTTATTTTATAAATATCATTTATAATTAAAAAGTTTAATTTTCTAACATTAAAATAATTATTTTACTTCAAAAAGAAACTATAACAAAATTCAACTCTTGTTATAGTTTCTAATACCTAGGATAAATCTTACTAATTGCAACTTAAATAAATCACTACTCTATATGGAGGATATAAATTATAATTTAACAAAAATTGCTGAACGAAAGTAATCTTCTATTTAAATTATTGATTTATTATTTATAGTACAATATATGTAAAATACTATCTTATGTTACATATGTTTTAATTTATTTATTAATTTTTTAAATAAAACAGCTTTATTAAATTTTCTTAATAAAGCTGTTTCAAATAAATTATTTTATTTTGCTAATTGAATAGCTCTTGCTGCTGCTTGTGGAGGAGTACTCTTAGTCATTGCTTCACTTAATACAAAAAATACAGTATCACCTTTTTGTATTTTAAACTCCTTAGGATTAACTTTCTTAATATCTGGTTCTTCCCCTTCCTTAGGGCATTCATTTGGTATTATTAATGTTTCATCACTAACAATAGCTATAAGCTCCTGATTTTGAACTACTAATCCCTTTAAATATCCCTTAACCTTTACATTAATTGTATTATTATCCTCATTTCTTTGAACTTCTTCTACAGTTCCCATAAATATAGCATTTGGTTCTGGTTTTCTTCTGTCTGCAAAAACATTACTACTAAATACTAATAAAAATAATAGTGCCAATGCAATTATTCTTTTGTTTTTCATAATAATCTCCTTTTTATAATAAAAATTTTATATACGATTATTATTCTTCTAACCAAAATAAATATTCATAAAACTAAACTATGCTTTTACATATTTTACTTAATTTATTTTAAAGTCAAATACCCTTCATAAACTTTTTGTAACTTAACCCTTATATTTCCTTATAATCAATTGAATATAACCTTTACATGAGTTATTATTATATTATGGTATTTTTATGGGAGGAATTTTTATGGGTAATTTGTTTAATTTAGATAGTGGCTTTTCAAAATTTATGAATAGAGTAAGTGATTTGTTTTTACTTAATATTTTATGGGTAATTTGTAGTATTCCAATAATTACAATTGGTGCATCTACTACTGCTTTATACTCTGTTAATTTAAATCTACTATCTGAAAATGAAGGTCATATAACTAAAGCTTTTTTTAAGGCTTTTAAAGAAAATTTCAAAAAATCTACTGCTATTTGGTTAATTGTTTTGTTAATATCTACTATATTAGTAGTTAATTTAATTTTCTGGTTAAAATGTGGACTGTCTATTGCTTATATAGCTCTACCATTTATATTTTTTACTCTATTTATTTTTTTATTAGTAACTCCTTATATTTTTCCAGTACTATCTCAAACTAACTCATCAATATTAAGTATAATTAAGTATTGCTTTTTTATATCAATAAAAGCTTTACCTTATAGCTTACTTATTACTTTATTTGGATTATCAGTTTTATTTGCTACTTTTTATTTTCCTATTGTCTTTTTATTTATGCTCCTTTTAGGAGTTGCTATTCATAGCTATATGGTTTCTCGTATTTTTTTAATTGTATACAATAAAAATAATAACCATTTTAGCAAAATATTATCATAAGTACTCTTTTTACCTATGATAATGCAAAAAATAAATGGATTATCTCCAGTAATTTATATAATTTTCATTAGGAATTTATATTATTACTTACAGTAATCCATTTATTTTTTATTTATTTTTTATTTATTTCCAAGTTAATTGTCTTGCATCTAGCTTTAATTTAAAAAATTAATATTTTCGCTAATTTTTTTAATCTAACCTCATATATAACTTATTTACTTTTCTTTCTTAATCTAAGTCCACAAACTACTGCACTCGTTCCTCCTAATATTAATGCAAGTGCTATACCTACATCACCTGTTTGAGGTAATTTTGATGGCTTCTTTCCTGAGTCATTTCCATCATCATCCTTTGATGGATCTTGCTTGTCCTCATCTTGATTGTTATCTTCATCCTGATTGTTATCATCTTCATCAGTTGGTCCTTCAGGATTTTCTGGTTCTTCTTCAACTTTCGTTTCTTCATTATAAAGAGCCTCAACTTGCTTATCAGTTAATGCAACATTATAGATAGAAACATTATCGAACTTTGCATTAGCTATATCCCTATCAGACCATATATTACCACTACCAATTCTAACATCAGTCATCAATGCTAAGAAGTTATCATTGAAACATGCTGAAATATCCTTATCTTGTCTTGCAACCTCGTTTCCATCAACATAAACTACTATTCCATCAGACTTTACTGTATAAGTAATATACTCCCATTTGTTTCCTTCCAATGATTTAGAAACTTCTGTGGCATCTGAATATGCTCCATTAGCATTTATTCTACCATAAAGATTAGCACTGATTCTTGTAATTGGATAATCTGGCGTACCATCCTCTTTAGTCATGCTTGCTTCAAATAATGCACTGTGTTCAAAATAATTTGGATCATTTTTATCTATATTAACCCACATACTTACTGTATATCCTTCTTTAGTAATTCCATCAAATGTGTCTGTAGGTAAAGCTAAATAATTATTTTTTACTGCTCCATCTTCATTTTTTATTTCTAATACATTTCCTCTATCTGTATCTTCAACAACTGATGTAGTACCAACTAAAATTGCATTACCACTCTTACTTCCTGAATTAGCAATTGCTTCTTCCTCTATAGTTTCAAAGTCATATTTATATATTGGTTCTGCTCCAACTTCTTGTAATACACCTTTAACTGTTATATTAAACTCTTTAACTATTGATTCACTTTCCTTAGTTATTGTAGCCGTTAAAGTAACAGTTACATCTTCTCCTGTACGATTTACTTTACCATCATTAGAAATGCTCTCTTCATTATTTGATGCCCAAGTAATTGTTGTATCATATGCTCCTACTAAAGGTAATTCTATATTTGTTTTAGTTACAGTTGGTATTTTATTTTCTAAGTCCTTACTTGCATAATCGACAGCCTCACTAGCATCTAAATCAAGTTTACTTCCCCAGACAGATTCATTATTGCTTCCAACAGCAGTAAATGTCATCACTTTATTATCTTCTAATGATTCATCTTGTTGTTTAAAGAATACACCGCTATAAGTAACATCATTAGTAGTAATTGTCATATAGTAAGAACCTTCTTCCATTGTCCAAGTACCATCTATATCTCCACTTACTGTGTTATCTTCATTTAAGCTCACATTTAAAGTGTCAGCTACTTTTCCAGTTGTTGCTGTTCCATGATTTATAAATTGATAATTTCCAACAACTTGATCCTTTGAATATCCAGTTTCTGAAATCTTATCTCCTCTATTTTCATAAGGTGCTACAAGAAGCCATCCTTCCTTATTAACAAACATTTGATGAACTCTTACTTCATGATATTCTGTACCATCATCAAATCTTTGGTGATGAATTAAATATCTTTCTCCATCATCATCAATAAGAACTGAATTATGTCCAGCAGCTTTTAAAGCTTTATCTTGGCAAGCAAATTTATAATTAGATATTAATTTAATTCCATTAGCTGTATTAGTAACATTTCCTGATAATGCTGCATTGTTTCCCTTTGCATCTAAATATGGTCCTGTTGGACTTTCTGATCTAAACAATCTCATATTATAACCACCATCAGAAGTTAAACTTCCATAAGTTATTGTCATGTAATAATATCCTGTTTCTGAATCATATACTACATCTGCCCCTTCCCCTGATTGAGTATATCCAACAGCTATTCTCTTACCAAAATATCTATCTGTAGGATTAATAGTATCAGTATCTGAGTCTTCTCCTGGATAAATAGGTTGTCCAGTAGTATTATCTATTTCTAATATATAAACTCCACCTGACCATGAACCATAAGTCATCCATAACTTTCCTTCTGTATCATAAAATAATTCTGGATCTATTGCATTTGGTGCATATGTTGTATTATATGATCCATCAGCTGCAAACCAAGAATCATTTACTCCACTTATAGTTCCATCTTCAATTAATTCATCAATATGTGTATTAGTATAAATTGTATTTTTATTACTATTTGAATCATAAGCATCATTTTTTGTAAATCCAGAATAAATTATGGTATCTACATATGTGTAAGGTCCCTCAATCTCTTGTGAAATAGCATATCCTATAGCAGATCTCTTATAAGTTGATGATGTACAATAATACATCATATAAGCACCCATACTTCCGTCATCGTTTACATAAGACTCATTCCAAAATACTGTTGGTGCCCAAACAGCATATCCTCCTTTACAATCAGAATCATCTTCACCAGCCCATTCAAATGATTCTTCTAAGTTATCTGATAAATCTCCAAAAATAACATTCCCAGGTGTTGTATACCCATTAGTAAAAGTAGTCCAATTTTGTAAATCCGTAGATTTAGCTGCTTCTATATGTGATCCAAACACATAATAAGTATCATCTTCTTTTACGATAGATGGGTCATGCACAGAAACACGACTCTTTTCTAATAGCTTTTCTTCCCCAGAAGTGACACTAGTAAATCCTAACGTTGAAATTAATGTTCCAGCTAATATTATAGCCATTAACCTTTTAACTTTTCTTGATTTCATTTAAATTTTCTCCCCTCATACCCTCATTTTTTTATCTTTTAAATTATTTTTTAATATCGCCCTTTCTTAATAAACATAATTATAGGCATACATCAACCAACATATTTTCATATAGGAATATCTAACTTTAAATTATCATTTAGCTTAATTTTAAAAATTATATATTTAACAATAAATTTTTCTTTGCTTAAACCTTAAATAATATTGATTTACTATATTCCTATAATCTTATGTTAATTTGATATATGCCTTTTTATAGGTACTATACCTTATATTAAATTATTGAATTATCTAGATTCATGAAATTTTATCCCATTTTCTCTCTATATTAGGACAATAATTTTTCTTTACAGCTGCCCTCATTTCTACATAACAGCCACAAAGCTTACACATTCCATTAATGAGATTATCACAATCCATACAAATACCTAATCGTTCCTTATAATCTTTTTCTTCTGTTTTAATAAAACTATCTATATTACTGATGTAATCTTGCATATGCTTATATTCAGCCTGTCCCATTACTTCATTCATTAAGCACTTTTTACAAAATCTATTTTCCATAATAATTACTCAACAACAAAACTAATAACACTACAAGCTGGAATCCTAAAGTTTAATCCATTTTCTGTAATAGTAAAATCCTTAAATTTTTCTGGTTTAACTACATCTGGATTATCAAATGTATTAAATGCATTCATTTCATTAGTTAAAACAGTTGCTTTTACAGTTTTGACAGGTCTGCCTACGATTATACTTTCAACATCATATGCTTCATCAATTGATAGATTATTTATTGTTATATTAATTTTTCCTTCACCATCAACTGAAACTGATTCATGTAAATTTGGTACTTGATTTTCTTCATCTAACCCAATCATTTTAGTTTCTAAATAACTTTCAACTAAAGTTGCTTCTTGATGGTTTTTATACATATTAAATACATGATAAGTTGGAGTTAACACCATCTTTTCTCCTTCTGTTAATATAACTGCTTGAAGAACATTTACTACTTGTGCTAAATTTGCCATCTTAACTCTATCACTATGCTTATTGAATATATTTAAATTAATACCAGCAATAAGGGCATCTCTCATAGTATTTTGTTGATATAAGAATCCTGGATTAGTCCCTGGTTCAACGTCATACCAGCCTCCCCATTCATCTACTATTAAATCAACTCTCTTTTCAGGATCATATTTATTCATTATTTCTAAATGCCTATTAATTAATTCTTCCATTTTTAAAGTTTTATTCATACTGATATACCAAGTTTCTTTATCAAATCCTGTTGCTGCTCCTTTATTTAACCATCCACCTGGATGAGTGTAATAATGTAATGTTAATGCATCCATAAAGTTTGCAGCAACCTTCATTACTCCATCTGTCCAATTATAATCATCTACATTTGGACCACAAGCAATTTTATAAAGTTTATTATCTCCATAATTTCTGCAGTATGTTTGATATCTTCTATACATGTTTCCATAGAATTCTGGTGTCATATTTCCACCACAACCCCAATTTTCATTCCCTACACCAAAGTATTTAACTTTCCAAGGTTCTGCATGTCCATTTTGCTTTCTTAATTCTGCCATAGGTGAAATACCATCAAAAGTTAAGTATTCAACCCATTCAGACATTTCTTGAACTGTACCACTACCAACATTTCCATTTATATAAGGTTCACATTCAAGTTGTCTACACAACTCCATAAATTCATGTGTCCCAAAGCTATTGTCTTCTACAACACCACCCCAGTGTGTATTAACCATCTTTTTACGATTTTCCTTTGGACCAATCCCATCCATCCAATGATATTCGTCAGCAAAACATCCGCCTGGCCAACGTAATACTGGAATTTTAATTTCTTTTAATGCATCAACAACATCTTTTCTCATTCCATTTACATTTGGTATTGGAGAGTTTTCTCCTACATATATTCCTTCATAAATACACCTACCTAAATGTTCAGAAAAATGACCATATATTTCTTTACTTATTTTTGATTTTTTATTGTGTGGATTAATTATTAATTTGCTCATAATTCCCAGCTCCTTTTATTTAATATATTTATTATTGTATTTTTATATTTCTTCACTAATTATTTTTAAGCCAAATACTCTTCCTGCTATAGACCCTTCTTCACTTTCAAACTTTATCCTAATATATGATTTTCCATTTGTTACTTCTTCAGGAATGCCATAAATTTTATTAAATAGTACAAATGGTTTATTTTCATCTAATTTCTCTTGTGCTATCATCAAATCTTCAGCATAAATTTTAAATTTTCTACTATACATTTTTCCATCTTCAAATATTTCTCTATCACTACCCCAGTAGGTTAACAATAAATATACCTTTTTATTATTTTTCAACTGTACTTCATAACTAAAATATCCATTATCCCTGCACTCTCTCCAGCCTTGCCCACACTCTTTAGAATAGTCTGATTTTGAATTTAAAGCTTTAATTTTATGCTCTATTTCTGATTGCTGATTATTTGGATTTACTTGATCTATAGTAATTTTCTCTATTTTATCTTGATAATTATTAGTGTTATTTTCTATATTTTTATACTCTTTCTCACTCATTACACTCCAATAAATAGTATATCTTTCATGAGTGACTTTATAAAATGGAATTAGTTTAACCTTTACATTTTCAGGCTGCCCTATTGCTTTACTCTCAAAAATTAATTCTTTTTCATTAATTTTTGTTATGCAACTTGATATTTCATCAATATCACCAACTAACTTGGGTACGTTTATTCCTGGATGATGATTTAACTTTAAGTGATCCTCTAAAATATCTGTCTCTGGGAAATTTTCTTTTCCTAAAGCTCCTGCTAAAACTAAAGGCCCATACATAAATACAATTTCATTTTTATTTTCTTTTGAATTATATAAATGTATATTCATAGGTAAATTAATATTTACTATATCACCTTTATTCCATGTTCTAGATATTGTTATATAACTATCCTCATTTTTTATATATACCGTTTCATTATTAATAGTAACTTGTACATTTTCTGAAACCCAATAAGGTATTCTTATTCTTATGCTCATGAACTCATTATCAGCTTCTTCTATCACAAGCTTTATATTTTCCTCTTCTGGGAAATTCGTTATTTGTGATATCTTAATTTTTTTATCTTCTATATTAATTTTTGATGATATAAAAAGATTTACAAACAAACTATCATTATCCTTAAAATATATATTTCTTATATACCTTGCTGGATTTTCCATACCAGTTCCTGTGCAGCACCAAAATGAATTATCTGGTGTACAATACACTTTAAAATGCCCTGGTTTAGTTGAAACAAAATAAGTTTTCATTCCACTATCAGGATCTTGTGAAGCTAATATATGATTGTATAGTGACTTTTCATAATAATCCATATACTCTGCTTTATGATGCCATTCATATAAATGTTCTGTAAGCTTTAACATATTATATGTATTACAAGTTTCAGCAGTAGTAACATCTAACTTTTCTGTCCCACATTTACCAAAATGCTCATCTCTACTATTTCCACCGATTGCATATGATCTACCTTTAGTAACTATATTCCAAAAGAATTCACAAGCTCTTTTATATTCTTCTTTACCTGTTATTTCATAAAGTGTAGCTACACCAATAACCTTAGGAATTTGTGTATTAGCATGTTTTCCTTCTAACTCATCCTTTAAATCAATTAATGGATTAATTGTTTCTTTATGAATAAATCTAATTGATAAATTTAAATAATCCTGATTTTTTGTTATCTTATAGAGATTTGCCATGGCTTCACACATTCCACCATGTTCACAATAAAGCATTTTTTCAAATTGATCTTCATTTAAATTATCAGTCCCTTTTTTAGCCCAATCAGCTAATTTAGTAACAACTTTTAAAGCTTGTTCATTTCCAATAAGTTCATATGCATCAATAAGTCCTGCATATATTTTATGAATGCTGTACCATGGAACCCAACTATCCCCTAATTCAAATCTTGTAACGTTAAAATTTCCGCTAAAAACTTTATCAAAGCATTTTCTTGGAAAACCACTCACATATCCCTCTTCATCTAAATCTTGAAGATATGCCAATTCTGATACTATATAGTCTGCTTTTTCCTTTAGCCTTATATCATTATCTGCTATATACATAGCACATAATGCTGAAAGAAAATGCCCTAATGAATGTCCACTTATCTCTTTTTCTTCCCACCCGCCATATCGTGGTTTTTTAGGAATTTGATTTATTGCTTCATAACATGGGGCTAATAACCTATCTACATCTAAATGTAATAAATACTTTTTACCTATTTCTTGAGATTCTTTAAATATTCCACCTAACAAGATTACATTCTCCATAAAAACTTCCTCATGCTTTACTAATATAACCTTAAAGTATAACTAGAAAATCTAATTTTCCAGTTATACCCTATTAACTTTTCTTTAACCTTTTCTTTTATTTATTTAACATCCAATATAAGTTATTTAATTTTAATTCTTTTTCAAAATCCCTAATATTTGTGTCTTTTCCTATAACTACTGATTCAATTCCATACATATCTGCTAATGTTGTTAATTGCTCTGAATCTAATTCATAAGTAAAAGATGTATGATGAGCACCACCAGCTAAAATCCATGCTTTAGCTCCAACTTTCAATGATGGCTCTGGCCTCCATAATACTCTTGCCACTGGAAGTTCTGGTAAATCTTTTTCAACTTCTTTTGCTTCTACTTCATTAATTACTAAACGCATTCTTCCACCTAAGTCAATTAATGATGCACAAACTGCTTGTCCTGCTTGTCCGTTAAATATTAATCTAGCTGGAGCAGCCTTATCACCTATTCCTAAATGCTTAACTTCTATTAAAGGTTTATTAGCTGAAACTGTAGGACAAACTTCAAGCATATGAGCTCCTAAAATTAATTCATTTTCTGGATCAAAGTTATAAGTGTAATCTTCCATAAATGAAGTTCTAGTATTATTAGTCATAATTTTCATTAATCTAACTAATCCTGCTGTTTTCCAATCACCTTCTCCTCCAAATCCATATCCATCTTCCATAAGTCTTTGAACTGCAAGTCCTGGTAATTGTTCCATACCATGAAGCACTTGGAAGTTAGTTGTGAATGCTGTATAGCCCCCCTTTTCTAAGAATCTTCTTAATGCAATTTCTACTTTTGCTTGATATTTAATTGAATTTCTTACTGAACCTTCAGTCTTTCCTGCTTCACAAATTTCATATTTTTCTTCATATACCTTCATTAAGTTTTCAACTTCTTCATCAGTAACTTCGTTGATTACTTCAACTAAATCACCAATTCCAAATGCATCACAAGTCCAACCTAACTTTATTGCCACTTCAACCTTATCACCTTCAGTAACAGCAACATCTCTCATGTTATCATCAAATCTTGCAATCTTAATATTTCTACCTTCAACATATCCAGTAGCAACACTCATCCACTTATTAATCTCTTTATGTGTCTCTGGCTCTTGCCAATAACCAACAACAACCTTCCTGTTATTACCCATTCTTGTGTTTATAAATCCAAATTCCCTATCTCCATGAGCTGATTGATTTAAATTCATAAAATCCATATCCATTGTATCCCATGGAATATCTCTATTAAATTGAGTATGAAAATGTAATTGTGGCTTATTTAAAATTGATAAACCTCTTATCCACATTTTAGCTGGTGAAAATGTGTGCATCCAAGTAATAATACCAGCACAACTTTCATCATTATTTGCTGCTAAACATATATCATATATCTCCTTAGCATTTCTTACTGTTGGCTTATGGATTATTTCATATTTAATTCCTTCAACATCATTTAATCCATTTACCATTTCCTTTGAATCTAAAGCAACTTGTTTTAATGTATCTTCACCATATAAGTCTTGACTTCCAGTTACAAACCAAAAACTATATTTTCTTGTATTAATCATATTTAATTCTCCCCTTTTACCATATTATTTTCACTATTTTTGAACCTTACTATAATCACTTATAAATCTTTCTATACCTGCACTTGTTAATGGATGCTTAGCCATATCTTCAATTTGGGCATATGGAATAGTTGCAATATCAACTCCTGATAATATGCATTGAAGTATGTGCTCCTTAGTTCTTATGCTGGCAGCAATTATTTCTGTTTCAAATCCATAGTTTTCTTTTGCTAATATTAAATCATTTATCAAATCCATACCATCTAATCCAATATCATCTAACCTTCCGACGAATGGGCTAATATATGTTGCTCCAGCTTTTGCTGCTAAAACACCTTGATGAACGCTAAATACTAAAGTAACATTAGTTTTTATTCCTTCTTGAGATAATACTCTTACTGCACTTAATCCTTCTAATGTCATAGGAATTTTAACAACTATATTTTTGCTTATTTTAACTAATTCTCTTGCTTCTCTAATCATTCCCTCAGAGTCTAAACTCATAACCTCTGCACTTATTGGTCCATCTACTATTTCACAAATTTGTGGAATTACTTCTGCCATTGTTTTATTTTCTTTAGAAACTAATGATGGATTTGTTGTAACTCCATCAATTAACCCCATATCATTAGCCTTTTTAATTTGTTCAATATTAGCTGTATCAATAAATATTTTCATAATAATATACCCCTCTCATAACCATTTATTTTTAACTTTACGGTTTTATTTACATTAATTTTATTAAGTTTTTAACCATATCCTATTAACTCAAAGTATTATTATTTATTTTTTCAAATATTCTACTGCTTCTTGCTCAATAGTTAATCCTTTTTTATAATTTTCTAAGAATTTTTCATATCCAATAACCATATTTTCATTTGGTTCTATTGTTATAGCTTCTGCTTCTCCAAAAATAGTATTATTTAAAAATTCTTCTAAAGAATTATTTTCTTGTTTTTTATCAAGATATAATGCTAACAATGCAATTCCCCATGCACCACCTTCTCCTGCTGTTTCCATTACAACTACCGGTACATTTATTGCTGCAGATAAAATACTTTGTGCTACTCCCTTTGTCTTAAAAATTCCTCCATGCCCAAGTATCTTATCAATCTTTACATTTTCTTCTTTTGTTAAGATGTCCATACCAAGCTTCATAGCTCCAAAGCATGTATATAGTTGAACTCTCATAAAATTAGCTAGGCTAAACTTTGCATTTGCGGGATGTAAAAACATCGGACACCCCTCAGTTAATCCAACCCCGTGCTCACCTGAATAAAAACAATAAGACATTAAATCTCCACAATCATCATCACCATCTAAAGCTTTTTCAAATAATGTTTTATACAATTCACTTGCTTTAACATTAACTCCAAATGCTTCTAAGCATTGATTAAAGATTCCCATCCATGCATTGATATCAGATGTACAATTATTTGAATGTGCCATTGCGACTAAGGCCCCAGTTGGAGTTGTAACCATATCTAACTCTTTATGAACTTTAGATAGTTCATTTTCAAGAACAACCATTGCAAATGCTGAAGTTCCTGCTGATACATTTCCTGTCTTTTTTGCTACACTATTGGTAGCTACCATTCCAGTTCCTGCATCTCCTTCTGGTGGACAAAGCTTTGCACCATATTGTAATTCTCCTGATGGATCTAAAAGTAATGCACCTTCTTGAGTTAATACACCAGCATCTTCTCCTGCAACTAAAACCTTTGGAAGTATATTTCCTAACTTCCATCTATATTCATTACTTGCTATCAATACATCAAACTTCGAAATCATATCTTGATTAAAACTTTTCTTATCTAAGTCAATTGGAAACATTCCAGATGCTTCACCTATTCCCATTACCTTTTTATCTGTAAGTTTCCAATGAACATATCCTGCTAGAGTTGTAAGGAAATCAATACTCTTTACATGCTCCTCATTATTTAAAATTGCTTGATACAAATGTGCTATACTCCATCTTTGAGGAATGTTATATTGGAATAAGTCTGTTAATTTATCAGCTGCTTGTCCCGTAATATTATTTCTCCATGTACGAAATTCAACCAATTGCTTCCCTTCTTTATTAAAAGGAAGATATCCATGCATCATTGCACTTATACCCATTGAAGCTAATCTTTTTATAGTAATATCATATTTTTCTTTGACTTTATCTGATAAATCCTTATAACACTTTTGTATCCCTGTCCATACTTCTTCTAAAGAGTATGTCCAAATCCCATTAACTAAGCTATTTTCCCAATCAAATCCACCAGTTTCAATAACAGTTCCCATTTGATCTACTAAAACTGCTTTTATTCTAGTTGATCCTAGCTCAATTCCTAGAACGGCTTTTCCAGATTCTATCGTCTTTTTTACTTCTTCTAACCTACTCATGTCCTCTCATCCTCCCATCTTCTTATGAAATAAAAAATATTTAATCTTTTATATTAATTCTTTTACCTTATTTACCACAGTTTCTTTATTAAATCCAAATAAATTCATTACCTCATTACCATTACCTGATGCCCCAAATGTATCTATACATAATACATCATCAACATATTTACTCCATCCAAAAGATGAAGCCATCTCTATACCTAACTTCTTAATTCCAGTCTTTAATACACTATTCTTATATACTTCATCTTGCATATCAAATAATCTAAAACAAGGCATTGATACAACATCAACAAATATTCCTTGGTTTTCTAATTCTTTTTGAGCTTTTATTCCTAAATCTACTTCTGATCCTGTTGCTACTATTTGAGCTACTGGATTTTGTGATGCTTCTGAAATTATATATGCACCTTTTCTAACATTATCAACACAGTTAAATTCAGCATTGACATTTATATTTTGTCTTGTTAATACTAATACTGATGGTGTTTCTTTATCTTCTAAAGCTACTTGCCATGCTGCATTTGTTTCATGTGCATCTGCCGGTCTTATTACATTTACATTTGGTATAGCTCTAAGCCCAGCTAATTGTTCAATTGGTTCATGGGTTGGTCCATCTTCTCCAACTGCAATTGAATCATGTGTTAATACATAAATTAATGGTTGTTTTTCAATTGCTGACATTCTTATAGCTGGTTTTAAGTAATCACTAAATACAAAGAATGTTGAAACAAATGATCTTAACCCACCATGAAGCATTATTCCATTTCCAGCTGAAGACATTCCAAATTCTCTTACACCAAACCAAATATTCTTACCTTCTGGAGATTCTTTTCTAAAATCACCTTGTTCTTTTAAGTAAGTCATATTTGAATGTGCTAAATCTGCTGATCCTCCAAATAAACCATCATAAGCCTTTGCAATCGCATTCATTGTAAATCCTGAAGCATTACGAGTGGATATTGATTCATTTTTCTCATATTTAGGTAATACTTCTTCAAAATTAATATTTAACTCGCCATTAATTGCAGCTATCAAACTATCATAAAATTCTGGATATTTTTCTCTATACTTATTAACTAACTCATTCCATTGAGCTTCTTTTTTCTTTCCCCTTGCAATAACACCATTAACAAAGTTTTCTTTTACTTCTGTTGGAACAGTAAATGGCTCGTAATTCCAATTTAACTTTGTCTTAGCTTCTAAATATTCATTAGCTCCTAAAGGTGCTCCATGAACTCCATTAGTTCCACCCTTATTAGGTGCTCCATATCCAATTGTTGTCTTTATCTCAATTAATGTTGGCTTATCTGTTGCCTTTTTAGCTTCTTCTATTGCAGCTGAAATTGCTTCTACATTTGTATCACCATCTCCAACCTTAATAGTATGCCAATTCATAGCCTTTACTCTATCGATAATATTATCTGAAAATGAAGTTGAAAGCTTACCATCTAAACAAATATCATTTGAATCATATAGAACTATTAATTTTCCTAATCCTAAATGTCCTGCTAAAGATATAGCTTCATTTGCTACACCTTCCATTAAGTCCCCATCACCAACTATTGCATAAGTATAATGATCAATTATATTTAATTCGTCCTTATTATATTTAGCCGCTAAATGTTTTTCTGCCATTGCCATTCCAACAGCTTGTGCAATTCCTTGACCTAAAGGACCACTTGTAGCTTCTACGCCATGAGTATGTCCAACTTCTGGATGCCCTGGAGTTCTTGAATTTAGCTGTCTAAATTCTTTTAAATCCTCTATAGTTACATCAAATCCACATAAATGTAACATTGAATATAAAAGTGCTGAACCATGTCCTGCTGATAATATAAATCTATCTCTATTAAACCATTTGCTATTCTCTGGATTAATGTTTATATGTTTATTAAATAACGTATATGCCATTGGTGCTGCACCCATACAAATCCCCGGATGACCTGAATTAGCTTTCTCTATTTGATCTACTGATAACATTCTTATTGTGTTTATGCTTTGCATCTCTATTTCTCTCATTATTCCCCTCCAAAATTTAATTTACCTTTAAACCACTTAATATCTTTTATCCATAATTACATTAAATTGTACTTACTTATTTTGTTATAGGTTCTTTAACCTTCACTTTAGACTGTCCGTAATAAGCATTTGCTCCATGTTTTCTGAAATAATGCTTGTCTTGTAGTTCAGACGGTATTGAAGTAATATCTTTATTTAAATTTTCTGTTCTTATTGCCATTTTAGCTACTTCTTCTAAAACTACTGCATTTAATACCGCTTTGCTTGCTGTTTCTCCCCAAGCAAAAGGGCCATGGCTAGCAATGATAATTCCTGGAACGCTTAATTCATCTATATTTCTTTCAGTTAATGTTTCAATTATTACCGAACCTGTATTTTTTTCATATTCATCTTTAATTTCTTCTTTAGTTAATGATCTTGTACATGGAACTGGGCCATAGAATGTATCTGCATGAGTTGTTCCATATGAAGGAATATCTCTTTTAGCTTGTGCCCAAGATGTTGCAAATGATGAGTGAGTATGTACTACTCCTCCGATATTAGGGTATTTTTTATATAATTCTATATGAGTTGGTGTGTCTGATGATGGTCTTAAGTCACCCTCTACTACATTTCCATCTAAATCAACTACTACCATATCACTAGCTTTCATTTTGTCATAACTTACTCCACTTGGTTTAATTACCAAAAGTCCACTTTCTCTATCAATGCCACTAACATTTCCCCATGTAAGTACAACCAAGTCATGTTTTACTAAATCTAAATTTGCCTTAAAAACCTCTTCTTTTAAATTCTCTAACATCTCAATTCCCCTCCGAATATTTATATATACAGTCTAGTTTAATCCAAATATTAAATTAGACTCAGCCTTAAGAAGTTGTATCCCACTCAAATTGTACGTTATTTAAACATTAAACCCTGTTTATTTTTCCATATGTTCCGTACAATTTAATGGTAGCAAATTTTTATTTGTTTGTAAATGTTTTACTGGAAAAATATTTAAATTTTTCTTTTGTTTAATTATTTTAAAATCTAAAAATGGCATTTATAAATAACATATTTGTCATTTATAAACGCCATTTCTTAACATGTTTTAAATTCTTTTTACACTATTTTTAACTACTATTTCAGGTTCAAATATATATGAAACCTTTTCCTGTTCACCATTGATTAAACGTAATAACATTTCAGCTGCTTTTTTACCTAACTCTTCTTTTGGATGAGAAATTGTTGTAATTCCACAATCCAAAACAGCTGATACTGTTGCATCATTATCATATCCTACAATTGATAAATCTTCTGGTATTTTCAATCCTAACTCTTCTGCTACCTTTACTACCTTAATAGCAACTTTATCATTGTAACAGAATATAGCTGTTGGTCTATCATTTCTGCATAATAAGCTTCTAGTAAAGCCATCTATATAAAAATCTTCTTCAAATGTCTTAAACTTACCAACTATTGTAGAGTCTATTTCAATATTATTTTCCTCTAAAGCTCGTAAATATCCTTTTTTACGTTCTATACCTTGTACATCATCTTCCTTAAATAGCCCAGCAATTCTTTTATGCCCCAAATCAATTAAATATTTACAAATAGTATATCCACCTTTTTCATCATCAATTGCTACATAAGATTGTTTATCTTTATCATATGCTGCATTAATCATTAAATATGGTATATTATTATTAGATATTTCTTTATAATAATCTTCATTCGTATTACCTAACGCACTAGCTGTAGGCTCAATTATTGCTCCAACAACATCATATTCTAATAATTTTTTTAACTGTTCTCTTTCTTTTTGTTTTTCATTATTCGTACTTAATAATAGTATGTCATAGCCATTTTTGCTTAATACTTCTTCTATTCCTTTTATTAAGAATGGAAATATATATTCTGATACATATGTTGTTATTACTATTATCATTTTACTCTTTGTCTTTTTACTTTTTTCTAATTTATCTACATATGCACCTTTGCTTCTTTCTCTATAAATGTACCCTTGTTTTTCAAGCTCTAATATAGATTGTCTTACTGTATGTCTACTTACTGAAAATAATTCTCCTATTTCTTGTTCTGTAGGAAGTTTTTCTCCATATACCATTTCTCCATTAAGTATTTTATCTCTATAATATTCAAATATTTCTATATACTTTATTGTTTTCTCCACTTTCCACTGCCCCCTCATATTGTACTTACAATCGCTCTTTCTTAATTTAATTTTAACCTAATTTTATACTTTTTACCATACGAATTTTATGAAAATATTATAAATAGTATATAAAAGATAAAAAACATATATTTAAATGCAACAAATAAATGCCCTTAAGTTTATTCATTATATAAAATAAACTTAAAGGCACTACTCATTTTTACAATTATTTTTCTAGTTCCAAATAATTATATAATGCTCCAATTAAATTAGCATCATTAACTAAATATAGTATTTTGTTATTTTATTAAACCATACTAAGCTTGTATCTCTTATATATTTCCTTTTGTTCTTCTAGTACTAATAAGTCTAATCTTTGACTTATGCTTATTGTCTCCAAGCTACCAATTCCATTTGCCTCTATGGACTCATTTAATAATACTTTAAAAGTATACATTAAAATTTTAATTATATTCATTGTTTTCCTCCACTGGTAACATTTCAACATCAATTATTTTGAGTTATCATATGATTATTATATTATTTCTAATTTAAATAGTTAAATATACCGTTAGTCTTATTTCGTCATTATAAATATATTTAACGTATTATTTTATTTACTTTTTGTAAAATAATTGTTTTATGACTAAATCCACACTATTACATCACTTTTAAAATAAGCAATAAAATTAATATATTTAGATTATTTATATTTTTATTTAATATAACTTTCCATATGTATTGCGTACATTTTATAAAAAAAATGAACTACTATCATCACATGTGTAATAGTAGTTCATTTTTATTTTAGTGTGGTAAAAAATTCATTTTAACATTAATGAAGATGTCTTAATTCTTAAACAATTTTCTTATATAATTCAATAATTTGTTCCTTAGTAAATTCTACTGGATTTCCTGGAGCACAAATATCTTTCATTGCATTTTCAGCTAAAAGATCAAAGTCTACATCATTAACTCCAAGTTCACCTAAAGTAGCTGGGATTCCAACTTTCTTAGCTAATTCCTTCATTGAATCTACAACAAAGGCTGCACATTCTTTAGCTGATTTACCTTCAACATCATATCCAAGTACATTTGCAATTGAAACAAACTTTTCTGGTACATACTTTGCATTTTCCTCTTCAACATATGGAAGTAACATTGCATTGCAAACACCATGTGGCAGATTATAAATTCCACCTAATTGATGGGCCATAGCATGTACATTTCCTAAACCAGCATTACTAAATGCAATTCCACCTAGGAATACTGCATATACCATTTGTTCTCTAGCTTCAATGTCATGTCCATTTTCAACAGCTCTTGGTAAATAATCAAATATTATTTTAACAGCTGCTAATGCTGTTGCATCAGATACTGGATAAGCTCCTGGTGTAACTATTGTTTCGATAGCATGAGTTAAAGCATCCATTCCTGTTGCTGCTGTAAGTGATGCTGGTTTTTCAACCATAAGCTCTGGGTCATTAACAGTTACTGTAGCTAATGAATTTTTATCTACCATAACCATTTTTACATGTCTTTCTTCATCAGTTACAACATAGTTTATAGTAACTTCACTTGAAGTACCTGCTGTAGTATTTACAGCTACTATTGGTAATGACTTATTTTTAGAAAGATTAACTCCTTCATATTCTTTAATATGTCCACCATTAGTTGCTAAGATTCCTATAGCCTTAGCTGTATCTTGTGGTGATCCTCCACCAATTGATACTAAGAAATCACAATCAGTTCCTTTTAATCTTTCTAATCCATCATGAACATTTTTACAAGTTGGATTTGGAACTACTTCTGAGTATACTTCATAAGCTATTCCTGCTCCCTCTAAAACATTTAATACTTTATTTGCTACTCCATTACTCATTAGGAAATTATCAGTAACAACAAAAGCTTTCTTAAATCCTAAATCATTAACTGTTGCTCCTAAATCATTTAAACATCCAGCTCCCATTAAATTAATAGATGGTACATAATATATTGCCATAATATCCTCTCCTTACTCTAATTTTTTCTATATAACTTATAAATTTTTCGTATATTCTTTATTAATATATAAATTAAAGAGTAAAACCTGAATTTCTATTTTTAATACCACATTAGTTTCAGAAATACTTAATAAAAATACAATTTACCTCAACTTTTCGCTTTACCCTTTAATCCTTAACTTAATTAATTACTTTAAATATTCTTCTGAAATAGTAACATTAAAATCTCTTGCTAAATCTCTAAAATTATCTGAGCTTATAGTTTGTCTCTTTCCGCCCATTGATAGAACTTTTACAAGTATTTCAGCAGACTTCTCAACTGTATCCATAAGTCCAAATGTCAAATCTAAATCCTCACCTGAACAGAACACTCCATGATGTGCCCAAATAACTACGTCATGCTTCTTCATTAATTCACTTGTTGCTTCAGCAATTTCAGCTCCACCTGGAACCATCCAAGGAACTATTCCTACTCCTGATGGGAATACTACTGGACATTCGGTTGCCATTTCCCATAATTCTCTTGTAAATACAGCTCCATCAAGAGGTAATACAAATGTTAAAGCAATTAAATTTGTCGCATGTGAATGCATTATCACTCTATGCTTCCCATTAGTTGCTTCGAATTTAACAGAGTGACTCATTAAATGAGATGGTAATTCGCTAGTCGGTTTAGCACCATTAACTAATCCCCAAACAACTTTATAGTTTTCACCTTTTTCATCAATTTTAACTATTCCTACATTAGCCTCTAAATCAACAGCTACATTTCTTATAAACTTTCCACTTCCAGTTACTAAGAAATATTCATTAGCTAAATTTTTAACTGTAACCCCTATTGGTGAATAATCTCTATTTTCATCAATAATATTCTTAATTGATTCTACATTTTCAGAAGTTAATCTATAAGAAATATTTCCACCATTTCTTTCATGCCATCCTTTAAGCCAAGCATCATTAGTCATTTTCATAAAGTTTTGTACAAATTTCATATCTTGCATACTCATTTTCATTACCTCTTATTCAATAAATTTTGTATATTAGATATCAAAACTCTATTATGGTATTATTTTGATATCTAATATAAATTCTTCTTTTATTATTACTTATAATTAATTTCTCTTTGATAACACTTCTTCTTCATATCTTTTAACATCTTCTATCCAAGATTCACCTACTGGTACATTATTCTTTTCACAGTAGTAATTCCATATATCTCCCATTGGATATGTTTTAAATTCTTCCATTAAGGCTAATCTTTCAGTAAAGTTACCTTCATCTTGAAGCTTTCTTAACAATTCATTTGGAGTTAACATTGCATTTAATAATGCCTTAATCATATTTCTTGTACCAATTGTCCAAGCTGCTATTCTATTAATACTTGCATCAAAGAAATCAAGTCCAATAATTACTCTATCTAATGCATCATTTCTTACTATTTCTTTAGCAATTTCCTTTAACTCATCATCATAAACAACTACATGATCACTATCCCATCTAACTGGTCTACTTACATGAAGAGCAACCTTTTCATCAAATAGTAACATTGATGATAATTTATCAGAAACAACTTCTGTTGGATGATAATGTCCCGTATCCATTAATGACATAATTCCATTTCTTGCTGCAAAGTTTAGATAAAACTCATTTGAACCTACTGTATAACTTTCTGCACCTATACCAAATACTTTTGATTCAACACAATCTAAGTTATAATCTTTATTTGTTTTAACTGCATATATTTGCTCTAAAGAATCTTTAAGTCTTGCTCTCGGCCCTAATCTATCACTTGGAATATCCTTATATCCATCTGGAATCCAAAGATTAGTTAAGCAAGTTTGCCCCAATTCTTTTCCAAAGTATTCACCAATTTTTCTAGATGCAATAGCATGTCTTATCCAGAAATCTCTTATTTCTTTATCTGGATGTGATAATGTTAATCCATCTGCTGCTTTTGGATGTGAGAATATCGTTGGATTAAAATCTAATCCTAGCCCTCTTTCTTTTGCCCAGTTAACCCAGTTTTCAAAATGTTCTGGTTTTATTTCATCTCTTTCAACAAACTCTCCATTACTTTCTAAATAAATAGCATGTAAATTTACTTTATGCTTACCTGGAATTAAACTTAATGCTTTATCTAAATCAGCTCTTAACTCTTCTGCACTTCTTGCTGCTCCAGGGTAATTTCCATTACATTGAATTCCTCCAGATAAAGCATTTTGAACTACTTCAAATCCTTTAACGTCATCTCCTTGCCAACAATGAACTGAAATTTTCACTTTATTAAGTTCTTCTAAAACTTTATCTACATTTATTCCCCATTTTTCATATTGCTCTTTAGCTAATTCATATCTTTCTTTAACATTCATCTTAAACTTCTCCTTTATTTGGTTTAAATATATTTATATCAAATGATTCTTTTATTACTTGCCTAGCTTGTCCTAAATCCTTTAACTCACCAACACTTATTAATTGAGCTACAAGATTTCCTATTGCAGTTGCCTCTACTGGTCCTGCTAAAACTTCTTTTCCAGTAACATCTGCAACTACTTGATTTAATAAATTATTTTGGCATCCTCCTCCAAATATATTTATTCTCTTAAATTCTTTTTCAAATATATCCTCAAGATTTGCCACTGCACTTTTGTAACTATGTCCTAAACTATTAAATACACAAACTGCTATTTCTCCAACTTTTGTTGGAATATCTTGATTAGTTTCTTTACAATAGTTTTGAATTTCTTCAATCATATTGTCGGGTTTTAAAAATCTATCATCATCAACATTAACTATTGATTTAAAATAATTGTGCTCTTCAGCTAGTACTACTAAGTCAGCAAAAGAAAACTCATTATTTAAATTTCTCCTTACCTCTTGTATTACCCAAAGCCCCATAATATTTTTTAAAAATCTAAATCTATAATCAATTCCACCTTCATTTGTAAAGTTATAATCCATAGCTTGTGGTACACAAATCGGGAATCTATTCTCTACGCCAATTAATGACCATGTACCAGAACTTACATAAATACTATCTGAATCATTACATACTGAAGATATAAATGCTGATCCAGTATCATGAGTTGCTGGAAGTATAACCTCCATATCAAATCCAAATTCATCAACTAATTCTTTTCTTAACTTTCCTAAACTTGTCTTTGGCATTTTTATTTCTTGGAACATTTCCTCATTGATTCCATATTCCTTTAAAATATTTTTATCCCAAGTTCTATCAAAAGAATTTACTAACTGTGTAGATGTTGCATTTGTATATTCATTAGCTTTTTTACCTGTAAGTAAAAAATTTAAATAATCAGGAATCATTAAAAATGTTTTTGCCTTTTTTAAGTATTCTGGATTTTTATCCTTAATTGCTAATAGCTGATATAATGTATTAAATCTTTGGAATTGTATTCCTGTGTATAAATACAACATATCTTGCGGAATAACTTGAAATGCTTTTTCCATATATCCCTCAGTCCTATCATCTCTATAGGCAACGGCATTTCCTAGCATCTCATCATTTTCATCTAATAAAACAAAATCTACTGCCCACGTATCTATGCCTATGGTTTTTGGCACTTTTCCAATCTCTTTGCACTTTTTAATACCTTTCTTTATTTCATTAAAGAGTCCTTGAATATCCCAACAATATTCATCTCCTATTTTGCTAATTCCATTTTCAAATCTATATATTTCTTCTAACTTTATCTTTCCATCTTCTATACTTCCTAATATATGCCTCCCACTAGAAGCCCCCATATCAATGGCTAAGTAATAGCTCATCATTTCTCCTCCCCTGCAAAACGTTTACTATGATTAAATTATAAATAAAAACAACCTTGGCTTTAATAACCAAGGTTGTCTAATTTATTATCCTTATTTGCAAATGTATTTTTCCTCAAATATAAATATACATAGTAAAATCACCTTATAACAATAATTTATGATTTTCTAAAATCTTTTGGGGTATAACCATATTTTTCTTTAAATATTTTATAAAAATAAGTAAGATTTTCATAACCAACTAAAGATATTATCTCTACAATAGAAATATCTGTTTCATTTAGTAATTGCTTTGCTTTATTAAGCCTTTTTTCTTGTAACAATTCTTTAAATGTCATATTAGTATGCTTTTTTACTAACTTACTTATTTTATAATGTGGCTGATTCACTATTTCAGATATTTCAAATAAAGTTGCAGTAGAATAATTATTATCTATATACTTTAAAACTTCAATTATAATTAAATTATCATAATTATCTTCTGAATAAACTTCTATATTATTAGGCTTTTTAATTAATTCTACAATTAATAGTCCAACTAATAATTTTATAGTTGTGCTACTCATCATAGTGGGTTCATAAATTTCTATAATTATCTTTTCTAAAATCTCTTGTATATTATTTTCATTAGAAACTTTAAAATAAAGATATTCACCTTTACTATTTTTATTTAAATATAATGACTTTAATAAAAAGTTAAATATAATGTTATCACTTTCTGATAAGTTAAGAATAAAATCAAAAAATTCCGGTCTTATTATGAAATTAATTATAATATCATCCTCAGAACTTTTTTCTATTTCATGAGTTATATCTTTGTTTAAAAAAATTATTTCGCCTTCTTGAAGTTCTATTTTTTTATTATGTATTACTTCTGTAAGTTTACCTTTATAGACATAATTAAATTCAATATAGTTATGCTTATGTGCAGGGAACTCTATAAACCTCGTATGTTTTCTTATATTTATGAGTTGTCCATCTGCCAATATTTTTTTACTATCTATGATAAATTGTTTATCATCTGTATATATACTTTGATCAATGCTATGTTTTCCTTCTAATATTTCTTTCTCTTCTTGCGTTAATTCCATTAATTTATCTATTATATCTTTTCTCATAATCACTAATCTCCTTATAAGTTAATTATAAGATTAATTTAGTAATTTGGACATATCTTTTACCTATTTGATCTACTACTATAATTGCACTCTGAACTTATATTTAACTTATTAAAATGTTATAATATATATCATTGGAGGGTATTTTTATGGAGAATTTAATTGATTTACACACACATTCATATATTTCAGATGGTAGCTGTAGTCCAACAGATGTGATAAAAGCAGCAAAGAAAAATAAATTAAAAGCAATTTCATTAACTGATCATGATAGTATTGCAGGTTTAAAAGAAGCTAAAATTGCTGCAGAAGATAGTAATATTGAATTAATTAATGGAATTGAAATTAGTGCATTATATAAGGATGGTAGACTACTTCATATACTTGGTTTAGGAATTGATATACATAATGAGTACTTTTTAAATAGCTATAATAAAATGAAAAAAGCAAGAGAAAAAAGTGTTCCAAAAATACTTAAGCATATAGAAAACAATCATGGATTGTCTATAGATATTAACTATTTACATAAAGTTAAATACGATGAATATTTATCTAGATATGATATTTACAGATATATTCTTGAAAATAATATTTGTACTGAACCTCAAAAAGTTTGGGATATATATTTAGATCCAATTCCTTATGGAAATGATGAGTTAATCACTGTAGATGAAGCTATTAAAATGATTCATGAGGCTGGCGGAAAGTCTTATTTAGCTCACTTTAATAAAAGAATTGGTTTAGAAGGTTTCAGTTTTGAAGAAATTGAAGATAATATTAAATATTTAGTTTCTTTAGGGTTAGATGGAATTGAAAGGTACTATCCTTCTTATACTGATGATGATAGAAGACTTTTGGACTATTTAGTATGGAAGTATCAGTTATATTCTAGTGGTGGAACTGATTATCACGGTGCTAATAGGGGTAATATTGAAATTGGATTTGGAGAAGGTGACCTTAAAATTCCTTACTCTTTAATTGATAGTTTAAAAAGATAATAAATTTATTATAAATGTATATATTCCTAATTGGAATATATACATTTTACAAATTGAATTGCTTACTTTCCCATAATAATCTTAAAATTATATAAAAGAATATTATTGAAAGGAGCCATAAAATGAATTACGATTTAAAATTTAATGATAAAAAATATACTATAGAAACAATAACTTTAGATGAGAAAACACTAAAATATCGTGCATTTGAAAACATAATATATGTTAATAATCCAATAGATACTAACTTTCAAAAACTAAGCATATTTGTACCTGAAACTTATTATGAAGGAAATTCAATAGGAAACTATAATTTAAACACTGCACCAATCTTCTTCCCAAATACAGTAGGTGGCTATATGCCAGGAGCTCCTGAAAAGCCTGGTATCAACAAATTTATTAACAAGCCCAATGCTACTTTTTATGCACTTTTACACGGATATATCGTAGTTTCTCCTGGTGCTCGTGGTAGGGGATTAAAAGATAAAAATGGTAAATTTACCGGAACTGCTCCAGCATGCATTGTTGATTTAAAAGCCGCTGTACGTTACCTTCGTCATAATAAAGACATTATTCCTGGTAATGTAGAGAAAATAATTTCTAATGGTACTAGTGCTGGTGGAGCCTTATCTGCACTTCTTGGTTCAACAGGAAACCATCCTGACTATGAATCATGTTTAAAAGAATTGGGAGCAGCTGATGAAAAAGATGATATTTTTGCATCATCATGCTACTGTCCAATTACAAATTTAGAAAATGCAGATAAGGCCTACGAATGGGAGTTTTGTGGAATAAACGACTATCATAAAATGAAATTTGAAAGAATTGAAGAATCTCGAAAACCCAAACTTGTACCTATAAGTCGTGAAATGAATGAATTACAAATAGAACTTTCTAAGGAATTAAAATCTTTATTCCCTGAATACTTAAATAAATTGAATTTAATATCATCAAATGATACATTACTAACAATTGATTCTGAAGGAAATGGAACTTTTAAAGATTATATTAAATCTTTTGTTATTAAATCAGCTCAAAAAGAATTAAATAAAGGAAAGAACTTATCATATTTGAAGTGGATTACTATAGTAAACAACGAAGTAACTGATGTAGACTTTGATAAATTTATAAAGTTCCGTACTAGAATGAAAGATACACCTGCTTTTGATAATATATCAATGGGTACACCTGAAAACGAATTATTTGGTACACCCGAAATTCAATATCGTCATTTTACTGAGTTTAGCAAAAATCATTCAATTGTAAATGGTGAATTATCTGAGGAAGCTCAAATTAAATTAATGAATCCGATGAATTATATTTCAGATAATTCTTGTACTACAGCTAAAAATTTCAGAATTCGTCATGGTGCTATTGACCGTGATACTTCACTTGCAATATCAGCTATTTTAGCAGTAACTTTAGAAATGAATGGAGTTAATGTAGATTATGATCTTCCATGGGGAATTCCTCATTCAGGTGATTATGATTTAGATGAATTATTTGCTTGGATAGATAACATAGTATCAAACTAAAAATTATTATAATCAAATATAAAGTATTCTTTTTTTGCTCTTATATCAGTAGTCTTAAAATAATAAAAGTAGATATACTTATTATTAAAAATACATATATCTACTTTTATCATAATGCATCTTTGTATACATTATATCCCTAGATTTACATTATAAAAAATGCACCTTCTAATAATGCATCTGTAAAAATCCTTAAAAATAATCTACTTTTATCTACCAAAAATAGGTTCATTAGAATTCCTATTATATAATTTAATAAATCCAATTAAAGAAATTATATTTGCTACAACTCCAAATATATTTGCAACTACTAAAATTTGTTTAGGTAAAAGTAATAACTCCTTTTCAAACTCATCACTGCTATTCATTAAATGTTCTAATTCATTACAACTAATATCATAAAGTACTCCCCTTTGTATAACATAAATTTCTGCTGCAATTACTGCATCTACATCAGGATTTTCAATTTTGTCTATTCTTTTATCGTATTTGCTTTTTATTAAATTAATACTTTTTAATGTAGCACTTAACAAAAAATAGTCACCATAAAACCTCGTTATAAAACATGCTGCTTGTAAATATAATCTATCTATATGTTTTTTATCACATTTAGAACTATCTATAACAAGACTAACTTTATATATTTCCACGAATACAACTACATTCAATTCATATAGTATGATTGTAAGTATAGATGCTTGCTTTATTAAAGCTTCTGGTTCTAATGACTTATTTATCTCTCCTTTTTTATATCTTTCATTTAGTTCATTATATCTACTAAAATCTACATAAGAAATTAATATACTTGCAATTAAGGCTAAATATTGCCCTTCAATTAATAATATATTTGGATTACTATCTGAAGCTTTTTTATTACAACTTATATTTATACTCTGAAGTGTACCACCGAAAAGAAATATATTGGATATCATATATATTAAAATTATCTTTACTTGCAGATTTAATAATGATAATTGAAATTCATCGCTCTTAGATATGTTCTTAATTTGCTCTTTATCCTTCTTATTTTTTGCTCTCTTACACCCCATATATAGTTTACCCCATATTTATTGTCATACATAAAGCTTCACAAACTAAAATACCAAATTAATTATTTAAATAAACTACTAATATCCTAAATTCTACTTGTATTATATGTAAACACTTAATAGTTAGTTACATCTTTCAAATTCAAAAATATTACTAAAACTTATTAGTAGTTTTATCTTTAGCTATTTATTTTGATGTATAACATAGTATCAAAACAAAAATTATTTTAAGAATACCTAAAGTTAAAATTATGTATTCTTATATACTTTAAATACTAAAATTACTTAAATAAATTTAAATTTTATTGACTTCTCCCCATTTACACATCTCTTCTAAAATGGGCATTAAAGATAAACCACGTTTTGAAAGTCTATATTCTACCCTTGGGGGAATTTGAGGATATTCTTTTCTAATAATAATTCCATCCTTCTCTAATTCTTTTAATTGATTATTTAATATTTTATCACTTATTTGCCCTATACACCTCTTCAGTTCCCCATATCTTAATACTTCATACTCCACCAACCAAAACATTATTATCATCTTCCATTTTCCACCTATAATTGAAAGCGTATATCCAAAAGGAGTAGACTTAATATCTGTTAAATCTGAATTTTCCAAGTCCTTCATACTCATTTTTTCACCCTCTTAAAAATTTAATACTAACCCAAAGGTATGTACTTTACCTAAAAGTGCATACTTGTTTAAATATAAAATACCACATATACTCATATTCGTAAAAGATAGTTAAAGGAGATGGAATTTTATGAAAAAGTGTAAAATTGAAGTTCTTAAAACAACATTCCATGAAGATTTAGCAAAACAATATGGTTGCAAGAATCTTGGAAAATGTCCTATGCATAAAGTAGGAGATATATTTTATGGAGATTATTCAAAACCTGAAGGATTATGTGATGAAGCTTGGAAAGCTATGTATCAATATGTTTTTGCTATATCTCATGGCTGTGACAAATTTTATTATGAAGATTGGATAGATCAAAAGGGAATAGCAATTTGCTCCTGTAATGACGGTATTCGCCCAGTAATTTTTAAAATTGAATCAACTAATGAACAATCTAAAATTAACTACGAACCTATTAAATAATTTAATAGAGACATCAAAAGTTATTTTGATGTCTCTTATTGACTATTATTTATAATCTTCTATTTTAAACTTCTCTAAATCCACTTCAGTAAATTTAGCTCTCTTAAATTTATCTTTTAATTCATAAGGTACAGTACAATCAAATATAGTTTTGCACGCTATCCCCCTATCTCTAATAGTCCAACTATATTCGGGACTTTGTGAAGGATCTAAAGGATGACATCTTACTCCTGGAATAAATATTGTATCAATATCCCCTTGATATCTAGTATTTAATGCCCATAAAACATCATTACTATCAAATGGATCTACATCTTCATCAACTAATATTACAGTTTTTAATTCTGAAAATGCTGATAATGCCAATAATGCCGCTTGTCTTTCTCTACCTTGATCACTAGCCATACTCTTTTTAATTTGTAATATAGCCATATATTTTCCACCACCTGCTGGATGAGCATATACATTTACAAGTCTACCTGGCATTGCTTTTTCAACCATTTGAATTATACTTGCTTCTGTTGGAATCCCAGCCATATTAACATGCTCCTCACTTGGTCCTATACAAGTTTGCATTATTGGATTTTTTCTATGAGTTATAGCTTTTACTCTAATTACAGGTAATTCTTTAGCAGCTTCACCTGTGTAACCTGGAAACTCAGGCATTGCCTTTCCAGTGTTTGTATTCATATCCTCTCTTACTCTCTTATTAGGTACTAACTCACCTTCAATTACATATTCAGCTCTTGCAATTGCAGCTTCATCAACAGTTAAACATTTTACCATTTCAACTGGTTTCTTTCTTATTGCTCCAGCTATAGATAATTCATTAAATCCAATTGGTGTAGTTGGTGGTTCAAAACATGATGCTATTTCAATTGCAGGATCAACACCTATACTAATAGATATTGGTAAAGGTTCTCCACTTTCCTCCGCCTTTTTTCTAAATGCATCTAAATGTCTTACCCCAGGTGTAAAGAACATTGATAATTCGTCCTTACCTTGTAAACATAAGCGATGAATTGTAACATCCCCTTCTCCAGTTTCAGGATCTCTTGCATAACACATTCCTAAAGTTATATATGGTCCAGCATCCTCTTCTGTATTAGTAGGTGCAGGTAATATTTTTCTTATATCAAACTCTTCATCTGTTGCATAATGTACAACCTCTTGGCAAGGTGCATTTTCATTTTCTATTATAATTGGATTTATTGGATTCTTTACTGCTTCATTCAATAAAAAACCTAACTTTTTAGATTCACAACCTAAAAGCATACCAACTCTTTCTCTACTAGCTAAAAGACCGATTATAACTTTAGCGTCTTTATGACCTTTAATATTATTAAAAATCATAGCTGGCCCTATCTTTGTTGGTCTCTTTACAGTTCCTCCAGCACCAACATATCTATATACCCCTGCAAGTTCGCCATGTGGATTTACTTCAACATCACTTTTAACTAATTGTCCTTTAATATCCTTTAAGTATTCAATAGCACTTCTTAAATCATTAATTTCTACTTTATTCATACTCATTTACCTTCCATCTTAAATCATTTCTTATATTTATATTAAATTGATCTAATATTTTCATAATATGATGATTTATAATATCATCTAAAGATTTAGGATTTGAATAAAATCCTGGCATTGGTGGCACTATTCTAACCCCTAACTTTGAAAGTTTTAGCATATTTTCTAAATGTATTGAACTTAAAGGTGTTTCTCTAGGTGAAATAACTAATTTTCTTCCTTCCTTAATCATTACATCTGCAGCCCTATCTATTAATGTAGTTGAAAATCCATTACTTATACTGCTTAGTGTCTTCATACTACAAGGAAGAATAATCATTCCATCGGTTAAAAAAGAACCGCTCGCAACACAAGCTCCTAACTCATCATTATTATGTATAAAGTCAGCTAAATCATAAACATAATCTAATGAATAATCTGTTTCAACTTCTAAATTATTAATTGCCCATTTACTCATTATTAAGTGAGTTTTTATTTCTTCTATGTCTTTTAAATATTCAAGTAACCTAACTGCATATACAGTGCCAGTTGCTCCAGTAACTCCTATAACTAAATTCATTTTTCCACCTCATTTAAATTAGTAGTAACTTTATAAAGTTCCACCTTTGATTCTTGGAAAATTTTATTACAACATTCATAGATATCTTCTATCTGCTCTTTTGATATATTATCTATATGTATCCCACAGCTCACAGATATATTTCCATTAAAACTATCTTTTATACTGTTTATAAAAATCTCTCCAATAATATAATCCTTATGATTTTTCAAAGAAATTGTTTTTATTCCCTCTTCTTTTGAATACACAGATATTGCTCCAACATGAGGCTTATCCCCTCCTGTTACCACTGCACACAAATCATCACCTACGAATATTGCCTCTAATTTTATATTTATATTTTTATAACAACGTTCTATTTTTATCATATAATTTTCCCTATTTCTCAAAGTTTTTTAAAGTTACTACTATATACTCAAATTATATTTAACACTATCTTAATGAACAATTCTTTAATTAATATACATTTATTCCATTTTGGAATAAATTCGAAATATATGTCCATTCCTTAATAATTATCGTGATATAATATTAATATATTTCAGAAATGACGGTGATAAACTTATGAATATAGAAAGCTTAAAATACTTCTTAAGTGTAGAAAAATATAATAGCTTTTCTTTGGCTGCTGAAGAATTATGTATATCTCAATCTTCATTATCTAAACATATAAAAAAATTAGAAAGTGAACTTAATTGTGTACTTTTTGAAAGATGTACTCGCCATGTTAAGTTAACAGATGCAGGTATTTCATTAAAAAAATATGCTATAAATATAGTTAGTAATTATGATGAACTAATACTTGATTTAAATAAATTTACCTCTTCATTCCCTAAATTATCTATTGGATATATTCCAGTAATAAATCAATATAATATTGCAAAACTTATTGGAAGTTTTAAAAATACAGTTACTGATTTACAACTTACTTTCCATGAAGGAGAGCACGCTGATATATTAAATTTATTATTCTCTCAAAAAATAGACTTTGCATTTTTAAGAAGTGACACATTAGATTATTCGAACTTAGATATTACTCCTTTAGCTCAAGATGAACTTGTGTTAATTGTTCCTAAATCTCATCCCCTTTCAAAAAGGAAGTATGTTTCTATTTCTGAATTATCAAATGAAAGTTTTATTTCCTTAGGAAAGAATTCTGGTGTTTATGATTTCTTTGTAAGTGAATGTATGAAAGCTTCATTTGAGCCTAATGTTGTTTGTTTTAATAGTAGGATAGAAAATATTATAGGTCTTGTTTCTGCTGGCATGGGTATTTCTCCACTTATGAGAAAAACTGTAGAATGTTTTGATAAGAAAAATATTTCTGTTGTTTTGTTGAAAGAAAAAATACATAGTAATTTATGCTTAGTTCATTTAAAGGATAAGAAATTATCTAAAATTGAAAAAAATTTTAAAGACTATTTAAGCAAATAATGAATTTATTTCTCTCTATAAAATGAATTTACCTCCGGCGAGAGTTCATTTCATAAACTTTCTCCGGAGGAAGTTTTTTTACTATTGCTTGTCCTCTAATCCTAAAAAATTATATAATGCTCCAATTAAATTAGCATCATTTCTAAATTTACATCTAACCACTTTAACTCTTGGAATGTCAAAGGGAACTTTATCAAATATCTTTTCAATATTTTTTTGAATATATTCTATTAATATATCTTGTTCACTAATTCCTCCACCGATAGCTATAACTTCAGTATCTAAAACACAATGTAAGTTATACAGTTGAGCTGCTAATTGATATGTAAATTTATCTAACACATCTATAGCTTCCTTATCTCCAGAGTTAACAAGTTCAAAAACCTTAAAACCATCAACTTCTTCTTTAGCTAAGTTTTTAGCCATTGCAACTGCTCCATTTAAAGCTGATGCACCATTAACATATCCCCACATGTTATCAGTACTATCTATTGCAAATGTAGTATCTGTCCATATATAACTAAATTCACCTGCAAAGAAGTGCTTTCCATTAAGTATTTTCCTATCTTTTACTACTGCTCCTCCCACTCCTGTGCCTAAAACAACTACAATTCCATCATTATACTCCTTTAAACTCCCTTTCCATACCTCTGCTAAAGCTGCTGATTTCGCATCATTTTGAATTGTAATCTTAGTTGGACATCTTTCTTGAAGTATTTTAACTATATATTTATCATCATTATATCTAAGCCATCCGCCTGTTCTTGCATAACCATTTTTACTGTCTATTAAACCAGGCATACTTATTGCTATTCCCTCTATTTTATCTTTATATTTATCATATAAATCACCAATAACGTTTACAAAACTTTCAATAGAATCTTGTGGTGTTGCAACTTTTCCTTTTTCTAAAAATTCAACACACTCAGTCATTAACGCATATTTAATTGAACTTCCACCAATATCTAAAACTAAATATTTATTTCCCATAAATACTTCCCCCTCACACTCTACTTTAAAAACTTCTACTTACATTTTAACTTATATTAAATTAACTTCCAATTGTTATTATTATTCAAAATAATTGATTTTTTTTAATTTTTAATACCCTTTCTATGCTGAGTTGGAGAGACTCCAAAATTCTTTTTAAAAGTTCTAATAAAGTGTTCCTTATTATCGTACCCTACCATATATGATATATCAGTTACAGTAAAATTAGTATTTAACAAAAGAGCACTCGCCTTATTTTAGTGTTGTATTAAAGAAATAGATTACTATTGCTTTTAAAGTAAAAGTGAGTATTAACGAAATTTTTTCGATAA
>NZ_JBCOAB010000032.1:0-40318 GCF_040227035.1 Clostridium sp. RTP31139st1_H3_RTP31139_211217 | reverse complement strand
TCTTTGTTTTAAGACTCTCAAAAGAATTGCTGGTTTACTTTAACTATATTCTGTTCAATTTTCAAAGACCATTTACTCCGTCGCCCTCAAGCGACTTCTTTATCTTATCACTACTCTTTTTCCTTGTCAACAACTTTTTTTAAAAAAGTTTTTTTGACATTTTATTGGGTAATGAATTATTTATTGTCACTTCAAAATAAACTCATTCAACAACTTTCGTTTGTTTTGTTCATTTGTCATCAGCGACGTGTTTTATCTTAACATTAACATAAATATTAATCTTTTATTTTTTTTGATTTAAATTAAATTATATTTATTTTTCTCTTATTTTATTTATTTTACTTTATTTTTCTACTATTGATACACTAGGCACAGAGTACATATATTTTTTTGCATTATGTTCTACTTTATATAAAAAAAGTGATAAATTACAAATCTATTATTTGTAATTTATCACTTAACATAATTAAATATATTTAATATTTTATTCTTCTATATCTTCTTTTTGAGCTTCTTCTACTAATCTATCTAAACTAGTATCATTGCTTTCTTCAATCACTTCATTATCTGCACATGCTTCTAATGTTAATTGTTCATCACTTTCTTCTTCTCCATTACTTGCTATCTTAGCAACAGCAACTACTTTTTCTTCTTCAGTAGTTCTCATTAAAGTAACTCCCATAGCAGATCTACTGGTTACTGATATATCAGATACATTTATTCTAATTGCAATTCCACTTGTATTTATAAGCATTAATTCATCTTCTGGCTTACAAACAGTAGCACCTACAACCTTACCTGTCTTTTCACTTATCTTATAAGTAATAAGACCTACTCCACCTCTATTTTGTCTCTTATATTCAGTTAATGGAGTTCTCTTACCAAATCCATTCTCACTAATTACTAATAAATCTTCTTCATCAACTGCTATATCCATACAAACAGCTATATCATTTTCTCTTAAGTTCATAGACTTAACTCCTGATGCTGTTCTTCCCATAGGTCTTACATCTTGTTCATTGAACTTAATTGCATTACCCTCTTGAGAAACTATTATAATATCAGCATCTCCTCTTGTAACCTTAACCTTAAGAAGTTCATCACCTTCTCTTAAGTTAATAGCTATTAGTCCACTCTTTCTTAAGTTCTTAAATTCTGATAAAGGTGTTTTCTTAACTAATCCATGCTTAGTTGCCATGAATAAATATCCTTCATCAATATTATCTCTAACAGTTAATACAGTTTCTATTTTTTCATCTTGTTCTATTTGAATAAGATTTATTATATTAGTTCCTTTTGCTGTTCTTCCAGCATCAGGAATTTCATATGCTCTCTTCTTATATACTCTACCTCTATTAGTAAAGAATAATACATCTGAATGAGTCGAAGTAACTAAAACATGTTCTACGAAATCATCTTCTTTTGTAGACATTGCTTGAATACCTCTTCCCCCTCTTCTTTGAGCAGAATATGTATCAGCTGATATTCTCTTAATATATCCTGAGTTAGTTAGTGTAATAACAGTTTCTTCTTCTTGAATTAAATCTTCTATATCAATGTCATTAACAACTTTTTCTATTTGAGTTCTTCTTTCATCGTTATATCTTGCCTTTATTTCAAGTAATTCTTCTTTAATTACACCTAATAATTTTTCTTCACTTGCAAGAATTGAATTTAAATAGCCAATAAGTTTCATTAACTCAGCATACTCTTCTTCAATTTTATCTCTTTCTAAGCCTGTTAATCTTCTTAATCTCATTTCTAAGATAGCAACAGCTTGTTTTTCAGATAATCCAAATCTTTCGATTAATGTATTCTTAGCTATTTCACTAGTTTTTGATCCTCTAATAATATTAATTACTTCATCAATATTATCTAAAGCTATTCTTAATCCTTCAAGAATATGAGCTCTCGCTTGTGCTTTTTCTAATTCAAATATTGTTCTTCTAGTAACAACTTCTTTTTGGAAACTAATATAGTTACTTAATATTTCTTTTAAATTTAAGACTTGAGGCTCATTATTTACTAAAGCTAACATAATGATACCAAAAGTATCCTGCATCTTTGTATGCTTAAATAATAGATTTAAAACAACATTTGGATTTGCATCCTTCTTTAATTCTATTACTATTCTCATACCGTCTCTGTCAGATTCATCTCTTAAATCTGAAATTCCAACAATCTTTTTATCTTTAACTAAGTCAGCAATGCTTTCTATAAGTTTAGCCTTATTAACTTGGTATGGAATTTCTGTAACTATTATTCTATGTCTTCCATTTTCCTCTTCAATTTCAGTTTTAGATCTAACTACAATTTTCCCTTTTCCAGTTTCATATGCAGCTCTTATACCTGATTTACCCATTATTATTCCACCTGTTGGGAAGTCAGGTCCCTTTATACATGTCATAATATCTAATCCTGTAGCTTCAGGATTATCTATTAACATTATAGTTCCATCAATAACTTCACCTAAGTTATGAGGAGGAATATTTGTTGCCATACCAACTGCTATACCTGAAGATCCATTAACTAAAAGGTTTGGATATCTTGAAGGTAACACTACTGGTTCTTGTTCCTCACCATCAAAGTTTGGCATGAAATCAACAGTATTCTTATTAATATCTCTAAGCATTTCAATTGCAATTTTATTCATTTTAGCTTCTGTATATCTCATTGCCGCTGCACTGTCTCCATCAACAGAACCGAAGTTACCGTGACCGTCAACAAGCATATATCTCATTGAGAAATCTTGAGCCATTCTTACTAATGCATCATAAACTGATGAATCACCATGTGGATGATATTTACCTAAAACTTCCCCAACTATTCTGGCACATTTTCTGTATCCCTTATTAGGCTCTAAGCCCAACTCTTGCATTGCATAAAGAATTCTTCTATGAACTGGTTTAAGACCATCTCTTACGTCTGGAAGAGCACGCCCAACAATTACGCTCATCGCATAATCAATGTAGCATCTTTTCATTTCTTTATTTATATCTACATGTATAAATTTTCCCTCGTTTAAGTTCATGTACTCACCTCAACTAATACTAAATATTTAGTACTATATATCTAAATTGCTAACTTTATTAGCATTCTTTTGAATAAATTCTCTTCTTGGTTCAACCTTATCTCCCATTAATATAGTGAATATTTCATCAGCAGCAATAGCATCTTCTACAGTTGCTTTTAAAAGAATTCTATGTTCTGGGTCCATTGTTGTATCCCATAATTGATTAGCATTCATTTCTCCAAGACCTTTGTATCTTTGAATGTTTATTGAGTTATCTTTTCCACCAAACTCTTCTAAAATCTTATCAAGATCTTCATCCGTATATGCATACTCTTCTCTCTTACCTTTGCTAACTTTATATAATGGTGGTTGTGCTATATAAACATGACCTCCATCTATAAGTGGTCTCATATATCTATAGAAGAATGTTAATAATAAAGTTCTTATATGAGCACCATCAACATCGGCATCGGTCATTATTATTATTCTATTGTATCTTAATTTTGCTTCATCAAAATCTTTTCCTATTCCTGCACCAAATGCAGTAATCATAGATCTGATTGTGTCTGAATTAAGTATTCTATCTAATCTTTGTTTTTCAACATTTAATATTTTACCTCTTAAAGGTAAAATAGCTTGGAATTTTCTATTTCTTCCTTGCTTTGCTGAACCCCCGGCTGAATCCCCTTCGACTATATAAATTTCACATTCCATTGGATCCTTAGATGAACAATCTGCTAATTTACCTGGAAGTGTAGATCTTTCAAGAACTGATTTTCTTGTAAGTTCTCTAGCTTTTCTAGCTGCATCTCTAGCTCTTGCTGCCATTAATGCTTTATCTATTATAATCTTACCTACTGCAGGATTTTCTTCTAAGAAAATACTTACACCTTCAGCAACTATTGAATCAACAACACCTCTAACTTCTGAATTTCCTAACTTAGTTTTAGTTTGACCTTCAAATTGAGGCTCAGATATCTTAACAGAAACAACAGCTGTAAGACCTTCTCTTGCATCATCACCAGATAGATTCTTATCATTATCTTTAATATGACCAAATCTCTTAGCATAATCGTTTATTGCTCTTGTTAAAGCACTTTTAAATCCAGCTAAATGAGTTCCCCCTTCAATAGTATCTATATTGTTAGCAAAAGAATATAGATTTTCATTATATCCATCGTTATATTGAAGGGCAATTTCAGCTATTATTCCATCTTTTTCACCTTCAACATAAATAGGAGACTCATGTAAAACTTCTTTATTTCTATTTAAGTAAGAAACGAATTCTTTTATCCCACCTTCATAGTGGAATTTTTCAACTCTTTCTTCACCTTCTCTTTTATCAGTTAAAGTAATTGCAATTCCTTTGTTAAGAAATGCTAATTCTCTTAATCTACTTGCTAATACTTCAAAATCAAATACAGTGTCTTCAAAAATTTCATGATCTGGTTTAAATAATACCTTAGTTCCATGTTCATCAGATTCACCAATCTTCGTTAAATCACATAAAACATTTCCTCTTGAGTATTTTTGTTGCCATATGAAACCTTCTCTTTTAACTGTAACTTCGCAGTATTCAGATAATGCATTAACTACTGAAGCACCAACTCCATGAAGACCACCAGATACTTTATATCCACCGCCTCCAAATTTTCCTCCAGCATGTAAAACAGTCATTATAACTTCAACTGTAGCTTTACCCATTTTAGGGTGAATTCCAACTGGCATACCTCTACCATCATCAACTACAGTAATTGAATTATCTTCATTTATTGCAACTTCTATATTTTTACAGAATCCAGCTAATGCCTCATCTATACTGTTATCAACTATTTCATATACTAAATGATGAAGACCCCTAGAACTCGTGCTACCTATGTACATACCAGGTCTTTTTCTTACAGCCTCTAAGCCTTCTAAAACCTGAATCTGACTTTCATCATAACTTTGCTTATTCTCTTCCAACATAAATTCCTCCTTATACTTTTAATTTTTTTAACTATGAAGGCTAAATATTGGACTTATGGATTATAATCAATATTTGTTCTCTTAGTTAAAGTAGATGATGAAATAGGTGATAAATACACCTTACTCATTTTATTAACTTCCGCTATAACAAATGATTTAGGACTTTCCTTTGAAATTCTTTCAACAAATCCGTCTTCTTCAGCCATTCTCAAAAATGATATTGTATCTGAACTATACATTGATGTTTGTAAGTCAAATATACCAATTACATCTTTTATTGGTACTACTACGTTTTCCCCTAAGTGTAAAAACATAAGAACTCCTCCTTTAGTTAAGAATTTCTCCATCCTTAACTTTAAAAACTTTAGATTTATCATCCAAATACTCATATAAATCTTCAATTCCAGTACATGTAATAATTGTTTGGATATCTCCTATTGTACTTAATATATATCTCTTCCTACTAAAATCTAATTCAGAAAGTACATCATCTAAAAGTAAAACTGGGTGTTCTCCTGTAAGCTCCTTAATGATTTTTAAAGATGCAAATTTAATAGTTAAAACAGCAGTTCTTTGTTGTCCTTGAGACCCATAGCTTTTTGTGTCAATATCATTAATTAAGACTATAAAATCGTCTCTATGTGGTCCTACAGAGGTAATTCCTCTCTCGCTATCTCTAACTCTATTTTTTTCTAATAGTGCATAAAAATTATCTTTTATATTTTCTAAATCTTTAATAGTACTAGTATATCTAAATTCAATTTTTTCTTTTCCTGAAGTTATGTCTGAATGTATTTTTTCAGAATACTTATTTAGCTTTTTAATGTATTCTAATCTCTCCATTATTATATTATATCCAAATTCAACCAATTGCATATCATATACCTCTAAAATATCTTTATTTATATTTCGATTTCTTAATATGCTGTTTCTTTCATTCAAAACTTTATTGTATTGAACAAGATTATAATAATATTTAGGATTTAATTGACACAACTCCATATCTATGAATTTTCTTCTTACACCGGGAGAATCCTTAATTATCTTTAAATCTTCCGGAGAAAACATAACAACATTAAAATTTCCGAATAATTCACCGATCTTTTTAATTTTAATCTTGTTAATTTGTATTGCTTTTTTTCCGTCCTTAAGAATGCTTATATCTATTCTCTTATCCAATCTCTCTCTACCAACAGAAACACTTAAAAGTGCATTATCAGCATTCCAATTAATAAGTTCCCTGTCTTTTGATGTCCTATGAGACCTTGCAAAAGCACAATAGTATATACCCTCTAATATATTAGTTTTTCCTTGAGCATTATCGCCCATAAAAACATTAACATGTGGACCTAAGCTTATATCCAATACATTATAATTTCTGTAATTAAGCATTTGCAATCTTTTAATAAACATCTTAAACACCTTTAATTATAACATATTAAACTTAATAAGGTTAAGCACTCTGGGAAAAATAGTCTTTAGACTACTTCGTAACTTTCCCCATTAAATTCAACTATGTCACCTTTATATAATTTTTTTCCTCTTTGAGTGCAAATTTCATTATTAACTTTAACAAGCTCATCTAAAATTAACATTTTAGCTTCTGAACCCATAGATACTGCACCTGAAAATTTTAAAAATGAATCTAATTTAATAAACTCTGTTGTAATTTCTATTTTATTCATAACGCTTCTTGTATAATTATTCAAGTTTTATACAAGTTCCTCCTATCTTACTAGTCTTACTGGTAAAACTAAGTATTTAGCATTATTGCTATTTTTTCCTTTTATTACACATGGACTAACACTTGAAGTCATTTCAATAACCACATCATCTTCTTCCATATTCTTCAATACATCTAATAAGTATCTTGAATTAAATGCAATTTGTATTCCTTCACCTTGCAGATTTATGTTAACTTCTTCTCTTACCTTTCCCAATTGAGAATTAGAAGTGATAACTAAAGTATCTTCTTGTACATCTAATCTTATTAAATTGCTATTTCCGTCTTTCGCCATTAGTGATGCTCTTTCAATACCTTGTTGAAGTTCTTGTTTTTTAACATTCACTAATAATTTATATTCTTGAGGTAAAAGAGAAATATAATTTACAAATTTACCATCTAATAATCTAGATATAATTTTTGTATTATTAATATTAAATAAAATATGATTGTTAGTAAAAGTGATTTTTACAATATCAGCATTATCTTCTAATATTTTTGAAACTTCATTTAAAGTTTTTCCTGGTATAACAACTTCGATGTTATCATCAACATCTAGCAATTCACTTCTAACAGCTAATCTATATCCATCTAATGCAACTAAATTAAGCTCTTTATTTTTAACTTCAAAAAGTATCCCTTGTAATATTGGTCTAGCTTCATCTAGAGCTATTGCAAAAGAAGTTCCTTTTATCATATTTTTTAATAAGTTTTGTGGTACTTCTACATTAAGGTCTTCATTGATGCTTGGTAACGCTGGATAATCAGTTGCATTCATATAAACAACATTGAAAACAGACTTTTCACAAGTAATTTGAACTAAATCATTTTCAGCTATTTCTATTTTTACATCTGAATTTGGTAATTTTCTTATTATTTCAGAGAAAATCTTAGAATCAATTACAATACTACCTTCTGTTAATACTTCAGCTTCTACTTTTGTTTCGATACTAACATCCATATCAGATCCTATTAATGTTAGACCTTCTTTAGTGGCTTGAATGTAAATACCTTCTAATACAGGCATAGTAGTTTTTCCTGTTATAGCTTTTGTAACGATAGAAATTCCATCTTGTAATTTTTGCTTTGAGCATATTATGTTCATAATCTTACCTCCTAAGTTATACACAGTTATGCACATAGAATTATGCAATTTAAATAGATAATATATATATAATAAATATAATAATAGTAGTAGTAAGGGCTGTGGATATGTGGATAAGTACCTCCAGCCCTTATTTTTCAATAAAATTCATGCAAAAAATACTGTGGATAAGTCGGTAACAAAATCATACTCTTATCCACAGTATTCACAGCCAAAGACGAATAAATGACTTATCCACAAACTATTCACTAGTTATTATGTACAGTTGTTGATTATTTTTGAGTTAACTTTTTTGTTATATCATTTATTGTGTGTTCTAAGCTCTCGTCTTTATTTAGGCTTTCTGATATTTTTTCATAAGCATGAATTACAGTAGTATGGTCACGTCCACCAAATTCCTCGCCAATTTTAGGTAATGACATGTCTGTAAGTTTTCTGCTTAAATACATAGCTATCTGTCTTGGATATGCTACGTTTCTTGTTCTTCTCTGTGATTTCAAGTCCTCAACTCTTAAATTAAAGTAAGCAGCTACAACATCTTGAATAAGATCTATAGTAATGCTTTTATTTTGTTTATTTGAAATTATATCTTTTAAAGCTTCAGTAGCTAAATCAACAGTAATTTCACGATTTGTTAAAGATGAATATGCTACAATTCTAATTAATGCACCTTCAAGTTCTCTAATGTTAGACTTTATCTTAGTAGCTATGTATACCATAACTTCATTAGGAACATTTAGCTTTTCTACATCAGCCTTTTTCTTTAAAATAGCCATTCTTGTTTCAAAGTCAGGTGCTTGAATATCAGCAATAAGACCCCATTCAAATCTTGAACGTAATCTATCCTCTAAAGTAGGAATTTCTTTAGGGGGCCTATCTGATGATAGAATTATTTGTTTATTTGCTTCATGCAATGTATTAAAAGTATGGAAAAACTCTTCTTGAGTTCTTTCCTTGCCAGCGATAAATTGAATATCGTCTATTAATAAGACATCAACGCTTCTGTATTTAGTTCTAAATTCTTCATTTTTATCATCTTTTATTGCATTTATCAGTTCGTTAGTAAATTTCTCAGATGAAACATAAACAACTTTTGCATTTGGATTATTTTGAAGAATATAATGTCCAATTGCATGCATTAAGTGTGTTTTCCCTAGTCCCACGCCTCCATAAATGAAAAGAGGATTATAAGCTTTAGCTGGAGATTCAGCAACAGCAAGAGATGCAGCATGAGCAAATCTATTACTATTACCTATTACAAATGAATCAAAAGTATATTTTGGATTTAATGTACTAGACATTTCGTCATTTACAGTAACAGCAATTCCATCATTTTTATTAGTATTTTTATTTGTTTCATTTTTTTCTTCCGCTTCTTGTATTTCAGATGCTATAACAAAATCTAAATTATATGTTTTTGAACAAGCAGCTTCGATTGAATTTATAACTAAATCTTTATACCTTTTTTCTAATATATCTTGAGTGAAGGAATTCGGAACACTGATTATGATAGTATTTGATGACATGGATATTGGCTCGCAACTTTTAATCCAAGTGTTAAAACTAACCTCAGTTAACTCGCCTTTTATTATGTTTAGGGTTTTTTCCCACAATTCTTTAAGCTCAGTTTCCATTTAAGCTATCCTCCAAAAAAAGAAATTTTAAAAAATTATTAACAAGATATCAACAAAGTTATTAACAAAAAAATGATTATGTTGATAAAGTTGATAAAATTAATAACATGTTAACAATTTATGTAGATAATATAATTACATTATAGTTATCCACAATTTTAGATATTATAAACATAGATATTATTAACAGCGAATAAAAGCCCTAGTTTTGATAATAATAACTACGTAATTATAGAGTTAATAAGAAAGATTGAACAAGTTATACACAGATTAATCCACAATTGTGGATAAGTTAAGTTATTCACATTTTTATTCACACTTATACTTAATAATATCATATAGTTACATAAGTTATCAATAAGTTATCCACAAATTTTAACCTGTGAATAAAATTATCAACAGTTTTGCGGAATTTAATTCATATTGACAGTAAAAAGGTAAATATATATAATGATAAGGTAACTTTAAATTGAGAAATATAGTTTTTACTATAAATAAATCACTCAAAGGGGGTGTATTTCGAATGTTCATGACATACCAACCAAAAAAGAGACAAAGAAAAAAAGAACATGGTTTCAGAAAGAGAATGAGCACTGCTTCAGGAAGAACTGTTCTTAAGAGAAGAAGACAAAAAGGTAGAAAAAAATTAACAGCATAAGGGCCGCACTTTGTGGCCTTTTTTCTGCACATGCAGGTATTTTAAGGAGAGTTTATTAAAACTTATGATATACAAATTAAGAAAGAATACAGAATTTAGACTTGTTTACAGAAGAGGAAAGTCTTATGCTAATAAATTATTAGTTCTATATGTTTTTAATAATAAGAAGAATATTAATGAAGAAAATGAATTATATAATAAGGTAGGAATTTCTGTAAGTAAAAAAGTTGGAAATAGTGTAGTAAGAAGTAGAAGTAAAAGATTAATATATGAAAGCTATAGGTTAAATGTTAAAGACATTAAGACTGGATATGATTTTGTTTTTGTAGCTAGAAGTGCTATTAATGAAAAAAAATATAGCGATGTAGAAGCAGCTATGATAAACTTATTGAAAAAGGCAGGAATATATTTAAAATGAAAAAATTGCTTTTAAATATTATAAAGCTATATCAAAAATATTATTCTCCTATGAGACCTAGAAGATGTATATTTGTTCCTACATGCTCACAGTATGCAGTTGAGGCAATTACTAAATATGGTGTACTTAAAGGAGGATTTTTATCTATAATGAGAATTTTAAGGTGTAATCCTTTTAACAAAAATGGGGGATATGATCCGGTAAAATAAGGAGGCTATTAGAATGTGGAATGCAATTGTAAATGTAATGACGAAAATGTTCGATGCTTTACATAATATGATTATTGCATTAGGGGTACCAGAACATGCAGAAGGGATTTCGTATGTATTAGCAATCGTGCTTTTTACAGCAATTATAAGATTATTAATATTACCTCTTAATATTAAAGCAACAAAATCGAATGCAAAAATGCAAGAAATACAACCAGAAATGCAAAAACTTCAAAAGAAGTATGCAAATGACCCACAGAAGTTACAATTAGAAACTTCTAAATTAATGAAAGAAAACAATGTTAGTATGTTCGGTGGATGTCTACCAACATTATTACCATTACCTATATTATTTGCTTTATATGGGGTATTTAGAACTATAACAGCAACACCTGGGGCTGATACATCGTTCTTATTCATACCAGATATATTCGCTTATCCAAAAGGGATTGGATTTGTTTCTATAATACTAGCTATATTAGCAGCATTAAGTACTTATATACCATCATTATTATTAAGTAAATCAATGCCTCAGCAAGAAGGCGGAATGAATATGAGTACTATGAATATTGTTATGTCAGGTATGATGGGATTCATGTCTCTTCAATTCCAACCAATATTAATAATTTATTGGATAACTGGTGGGATAATTCAATTAATTCAAACATATTTCTTAAATTATCGTCCAGCAATGAAAAAGAAAAAAGTTGAAGAAGAAAAGGCGGCGCAAGCTAAAATTCAAAAAGCTAAAAAATCTACACCAAAAACTAAAAAGAGATAATTATCATATTTTATAGGTGGTGAATAGGGTATGAAAACAATAGAAATGACTGGTAAAACGGTTGATGAAGCTTTAAAAAATGCATTAGATGAATTAAAGCTTACAAAAGAAAATGTAGATGTTGAGATAATTGATGAGGGTAGTAAGGGTTTATTTAACCTAATAGGAGCTAAGCCAGCAAAGGTTAGGGTAACTAAAAAGCCTGATAGTATAGATAATGCAAAAAAGTTTTTAACTGATGTATTAAATTCTATGAATATAAAGGCTGATATTAATATTAAAGAAGAAAATGATGTTGTAAATATTAATTTATGTGGCGATAAGATGGGATTAGTAATAGGGTATAGAGGTGAAACATTAGATTCGCTTCAATATTTAGTTTCTTTAGTAATAAATAAGAATCATGAAAATCCTTACAAGAGAGTCGTATTAGATGCAGAAAATTATAGAAGCAAAAGGGAAGAAACTCTAGTAAGAGTTGCTCAAAAAGCTGCTTATAAAGTAAGAAAATCTAAAAGACCTTACAAATTAGAACCTATGAACCCATATGAAAGAAGAATTATTCATTCAGCGTTACAAGAATATAATGATATTAACACATATAGTGAAGGTGAAGAGCCTTTTAGAAGAATAGTAATAAGTTTCAAAAAATAATAAGAGAAGACTTTTTTAAGTCTTCTCTTATTATTTTTTTAGAATTTTGACTTATATAAAATAGTTATGTAAAATGAATAATAGCGAAAATAGGGCATAATAATTAAAAACGGAAAATCCGGAGGATTAAGAATGAAAGAATTTGATACAATATGTGCTATAGCTACTGCTTTAGGTGAAGGTGGTATTGCAATTATTAGAATATCAGGAGATAAAGCATTAGATATAGCATCAAAGATATTTAAGCCTAAAAGCAATGATGATATTAGAAATATGAAATCTTATACAATGAAGTATGGACATATTTATGATGGAGAAACTAATGAGCTTATTGATGAAGTGATAATTAGTTTTATGAAAGGACCTAAGAGTTTTACAGCAGAAGATACAATAGAAATAAATTGTCATGGTGGAGTTGTTTCAACTAATAAAGTTTTAGAAACAGTAATAAAGGCTGGAGCAAGACTTGCAGAACCAGGAGAATTTACAAAAAGAGCATTTTTAAACGGTAGAATTGATTTATCTCAAGCTGAAGCTGTTATGGATATAATAACTGCTAAAACTGATTTAGCAATGAAATCAGCATTAATGCAGAGTAATGGATATTTATCGAAAGAAATTAATAGATTAAGAGAGTATATGTTAAATATATTAGCTTTAGTTGAGTTTGCAGTTGACTTTACAGAAGATGATGAAGAAATAGATCCAAGTATACCATTAAAGGTTGGAGAAAGTTTAGAAAAGGCTATAAGTGAAATGAATGGACTTTTAAAGAGTGCAGATGAAGGAAAGCTAATAAGAGAAGGATTAAGCTTAGCGATTGTAGGTAAGCCTAATGTAGGTAAATCATCACTATTAAATGCCTTATTAAGACAAAAAAGAGCAATAGTAACTGATATTGCTGGAACAACAAGAGATATTATAGAAGAGTACATAAATTTAGATGGAATTCCTGTCAAAATAATAGATACAGCAGGGATTAGAGAAACTGAAGATGTTGTAGAAAAAATTGGAGTTGAAAGATCAAGAGAAAAAATTCAAGAAGCTGATTTAGTATTATTAGTACTTGATTCTTCAAGAGAATTAGATGATGAGGACAAAGAAATTATTGATTCTGTTGGAGATAAGAAGTGTGTTGTTATATTAAATAAGATAGACTTAGAATGTAAGATAGATGAAAATGTAATAAGCAACTTTGAGAACATAATCAAGATATCAGCTAAGGAAGAAATAGGATTAAGTGATTTAAAAGAAACCATAAAAGAACTATTCTTTAGTGGAAAAATTGATACAGAAAGTCTAATTATATCTAATTCAAGACATAAGCAAGCTTTATTTAGAGCATTAGAAAATGCTGAAATGGCATTAAGTAAAGTAAGAATGAACGAATATTTAGATTTAATATCTATTTTTGTTACTTCAGCACTAAGAGCTTTAAATGAAATCACTGGTGATGAATTAGAAGAAGACTTAGTAAATAAAATATTTGGAGATTTCTGTGTAGGAAAGTAGGAGTATAGAAATGAGATATAATGCAGGAGAATACGACGTAGTTGTAGTTGGTGCTGGTCATGCAGGATGTGAGGCAGGACTTGCGTCAGCTAGAATGGGATTAAAGACATTAGTATGCACAATAAATCTTGATGCAATCGGATTAATGCCATGTAATCCTAATATAGGAGGTACAGCTAAAGGACATTTAGTAAGAGAAATTGATGCACTTGGTGGAGAAATGGGAGTTAATATAGATGAAACATTTATTCAATCAAGAATGCTAAATACTTCTAAAGGACCGGCAGTACACTCATTAAGAGCACAAGCAGATAGAAAAAAATATCAAAACAGAATGAAAAGTGTATTAGAAAATCAAGAGAATCTTGAGGTTAGACAACTTGAAGTTATTGATATTGATATAGAAGATGGTAAAGTTGTTGGTGTTTTAACTAAAAATGGAGCATTTTTTAAATGTAAAGCAATAATTTTAACAACAGGTACATATTTAAGAGCAAAAGTAATAATTGGTGATGTTATTTATAATAGTGGACCAAATGGTTTAGCACCAGCTAATGAATTAACTCAACATTTAATGGATCTTGGAATCGAAATGAGAAGATTTAAGACTGGTACACCAGCAAGAATAAATAGAAAGTCCGTAGATTTTTCTAAGATGATAGAACAACCAGGTGATGAAAAGATAGTACCATTTTCATTCATGAATGATAATATTGAAAGAGAACAAATTTCTTGTTGGTTAACTTACACTAATGAGGAAACTCATAATATTATAAGAGAAAATATAGGTAGATCACCTTTATATAACGGAAGTATTGAAGGGGTAGGACCAAGATATTGCCCATCTATAGAAGATAAGGTTATGAAATTCCCTGATAAGAATAGACATCAAATATTCATAGAACCTGAAGGTGAAGATACATTAGAGATGTATGTAGGTGGAATGTCTTCATCATTACCAGAAGATGTTCAAATTAAGATGTATAGAACATTAGATGGACTTGAAAATGTTGAATTTTTAAGAACTGCATATGCAATTGAATATGATTCAATTAATCCTATGCAATTAAAGCCAACATTAGAGTTTAAAACAATAGAAGGATTATATGGAGCAGGGCAATTAAATGGTAGTTCAGGATATGAAGAGGCTGCTGCACAAGGGATAGTAGCAGGTATTAATGCGGCTTTAAAGATTAAAGGTGAAGAGCCAATGATATTAACTCGTTCTGATGCATATGCAGGAGTTTTAATAGATGATTTAGTTACAAAAGGTACAAACGAACCTTATAGAATGATGACTTCTAGGGCTGAATATAGATTGTTATTAAGACAAGACAATGCAGATTTTAGATTAACTGAAATAGGAAGAAGAGTAGGGTTAGTAACAGACGAAAGATATAATAGATTCTTAAATAGAAAAGCTAATATAGAAAGTGAAGTTGAAAGATTAAAGAATTTACAAATAACTAATAAGAGAGAAAATAATGAATTCTTAGTTAGTCTTAATTCTACAGAATTAAAGAAACCTATTAGCATGTATGAATTAATCAAGAGACCTGAATTAGATTATTTCATGTTAGCACCATTAGATTTAGAAAGACCTAATTATACAGATGATATTGGGGAACAAGTAAATATAATAGCAAAATATGAAGGATATATAGCTAGTCAATTGGATCAAGTTAAGCAATTTAAGAAGTTCGAAAAGAAGCTATTACCAGAAAATATAGATTATAATGATATAAAGGGATTAAGAGTTGAAGCTATTCAAAAATTAAGTTCAATAAGACCTGTAAGTATAGGTCAGGCTTCAAGAATATCAGGAGTTTCTCCAGCAGATATATCTGTATTACTTATTTATTTAGAACATCAATATAAGAAGAATAAAGTGGAGGAATAAAATGAAATTTTTTGACTTAATGAAAGAAGCTGCTAATGAAGTAGGATTAGAATTAACAGAAGTACAATATGAGCAATTCATTAAATATATGAGACTTCTTCAAGAATGGAATGAGAAAATTAACTTAACAGCTATAACTGAAGATGAGGAAGTTATAAAAAAGCATTTTATAGACTGTATTAAAGCATTTAAGTCTGATGCAATTAAGAATGCTAGGAATATAATTGATGTTGGAACAGGAGCTGGTTTTCCAGGATTACCAATAGCAATAATGAATCCAAATGTAGAAGTAACTCTTTTAGATTCATTAAATAAGAGAATTAATTATTTAAATATAGTAGTAAGAGAACTTGGGTTAAAAAATGTTACAACTATTCACTCAAGAGCTGAAGATGGGGCTAGAAAACAAGAATTAAGAGAGAAATTTGATGTTGCAACTTCAAGAGCTGTAGCTAATATGGCTGTTTTATCTGAATTCTGTATGCCATATGTAAGAAAAGGTGGATATTTTGTAGCCTTAAAAGGGCCTTCTATAGATGAAGAACTTAAAAATGCTGGTAATGCAATAAAAACTTTAGGTGGAGAGTTAAAGGGAATAATAGAAGTTTCTATTGAAGAAACTGACTTAAAACATAATATTGTAGAGGTTGAAAAAATAAAACCATGTCCTAAGACTTATCCAAGAAAAGCAGGAACAATTACTAAAAAGCCATTATAGAATAAAACAAATTATATATAGTAGGGTACCATATGAAATAAAAAATAATATAATGATTTGTCTTACAAAACTATAAGAATATAGAAGGAAATAAAAAAGAAAAAGCGGAATTGTTAAAATATGGAACTAAATGTTGATTAACAAATTGTGAGGGATGGTCGTACAAATATGAATAAAGAAATAATGAACATAAAGGTAGAGAGTATTTTTCCAAATACATATCAACCAAGAAAGTTTTTTAATGAAGAAGCACTAAATGAATTAAGCCAATCGATTATAGAACATGGTATAATTCAACCTATTACAGTTAGAAGAATGGGAGATAAATTTGAATTAGTAGCAGGGGAAAGAAGATGGAGAGCCGCTAGAATGGCAGAACTTGAATTTGTACCGTGTAATGTAATTGATATTACAGATACAGAATCAGCAGAATTAGCATTATTAGAAAACCTGCAAAGAGAAGATTTAAATTTCATGGAAGAAGCTGAAGCATATTACAATTTAATTAATGACCATAAGTTTACTCAAGAAGAATTAGCAAAAAGAATGGGTAAAAAACAATCAACAATAGCTAATAAATTGAGATTATTAAAGCTAAGCGATAAAGTAAGAATTTTATGTCTTGAAAATAATCTAACGGAAAGACATGCAAGAGCGTTATTAAGTTTACCAAATGAAGAATTACAATTAAAGGTTGTGAAAAAAGTAATAGCAAATTCTTTAAATGTAAAGAAAACTGAAGAGCTAATTAATACTGAGTTATTAAAATTAGCTGGTGAACAAATGAAAAAGAGAAAAGGTAAAGGGGTTTTACCTGGGAAGTTATATGTTAATACTATAAAGCAAGTATTAAATAAGTTTAATATTCCCGCTGAATACAAACTTCAAGATAAGGAAGAATGTATTGAGATAACAGTTTCTATACCTAAAAACAAATAAGATTTTCAAGGCACTCAAGCTTTATTTTGAGTGCCTTTTTATAATATGTTTCACGTGAAACATTTACTAAGAAAAATTTTTTATTAAATATTTCACGTGAAATAATAATTAACTTAAATTTCATCTTATTTTTAATAACACTATCTTTAACTATTACAAGAAAATATATATAATATACATATGGGAAGGGGGTGAAGTCCTTAATAAGGACTTTTTATGAAAAAAATTTGTATTTTTAATCAAAAGGGTGGAGTTGGAAAAACTACTACTAATATAAATTTATGTGCTTTTCTAGCAATGGAGGGCTATAGAGTATTAACAATAGATATTGATCCTCAGGGAAATACAACTAGCGGTTTAGGATTAGATAAGAGAAACTTAGAATATTCTATGTATGATGTATTAACTGCTGATACTTCTTTAGAAAATGTTATTATTAAGAGTGAATTAATTCCTAATTTATACATAGCACCATCAACTATGGAATTAGCAGGTGCAGAAGTTGAAATTATAGGAGTAAAGGATAGGGAAACTATTCTTTTAAGAGAAATATCTAAGATACAAGATCAATATGATTTTATATTCATAGATTGCCCACCATCATTAGGTGTTTTAACAATAAATGCATTAACTGCTGTTGATTCAGTACTGATTCCAATACAATGTGAATTCTATGCATTAGAGGGTGTAGGTCAATTAATTAATACAGTTCAATTAGTTAAAAAATCATTAAATAAGTCTCTTGATATAGAAGGTGTAGTAATGACTATGTATGACTATAGAACTAATTTGAGTAATGAAGTATATGAGGAAGCAAAAAAATTCTTCAATGATAAGGTATATGAAACGACTATTGCTAGAAATATAAGATTGGCAGAGGCACCAAGTTTTGGATTACCTATTATGCTTTATGATGAAAAGTGCAAAGGCGCTGCAGCATATAAAAAATTTGCGAAAGAGTTTTTAAGTAAGCAATAAAGGGGTTGAGAAACATGAGCAAAAAATTTGGGTTGGGTAAAGGTCTAAATGCTCTTATACCTGAAGATACTATGATTTTAGATAAAAAAGAACCTAAAACAGAAGTTAAAAATGAAGGATATACATTAATTGATATTAATTTAATTAAAAATAATGATAGTCAACCAAGAAAAAGATTTGATGACGAAAGAATTATGGAATTAGCGGAATCTATAAAAAGCAATGGAATAATACAGCCTTTAATATTAAAAAAAGATAAGGGTGAATATGTAATTGTTGCTGGGGAAAGAAGATGGAGAGCTGCTAAAACAATAGGAGTAAAAGAAGTTCCTGCTGTAGTAATGGAATTAACTGAAAAGCAAGTATTAGAAATATCTTTAATTGAAAATATTCAAAGAGAAGACTTAAACTCTATAGAAGAAGCTACTGCATATAAAAAATTGATAAATGACTTTAGTTTGACTCAAGAGCAATTAAGTAAAAGAATTGGAAAATCACGTGTTGCTATAACTAATACATTAAGATTATTAAATTTAAGTGATGATGTTCAGCAATATATTATTGAAGGGGTTATATCTGAAGGGCATGGAAGAGCTTTATTAGCTATTACTGATAGTAAGCTTCAATGTGAATTAGCTCAAAATGTTATTGATGATAAGCTATCAGTAAGAGAATTAGAAATGCAGATTAGAAAGTTAAAAGATAATTCTGGTCGATCTAAAAGTAAATCTCGAAAAGAAAATAATCCTTATTATAAAGATTTAACTGAAAGACTAGAAAATTATTTTGGAACTAAGGTTAATATAACTAATAAAAATAATAAAGGGAAAATTGAGATTGAATACTATTCTGAAGAGGATTTGCAAAGAATACTAGAGATAATTAATTTATAAATGTTTCACGTGAAACATTTGAAGGGAAGATGCAGAAGATGGACAGCATAATAAATATAATTAATCAATATTCAATCTTTATAATAATAGGATTATCAATAATCACATTATTATTATTTATAATGACAATGATATTATTATCATCTGTAAATAAACTTGAAAAAAAGTATAGAAAGATGATGCGTGGTGTCAATAATAAAAATTTAGAAGAAGCTTTAAATGATAACTTAGATAATATTGGAAAAGCACTTGAACAATCAGAGCTAGCTATTAATGAATGTAAAGCAATTTCTGAAGAAATGAAAGGTTGCGTAAATAAAATTGCTATTATGAGATATAAAGCTTTTGAGGATGTTGGAAGTGACTTAAGTTTCTCAGTAGCGATATTAGATTCATTTAATGATGGTGTTATTATAACAGGAATATATTCTAGACATGATAGTACAACTTATGCAAAGCCTATAGATAAGGGAATATCAAGATATGATTTATCAGAGGAAGAAATTCATGTATTAAATGAAGCTATTAATAGTAAAAATTAAAATAACATGGTTATAATAAATTTCTTTATTATAACCATGTTATTTTTTATATCTATATTAATGGAATTAATCATATGATAACAAGGTATTATTAGAAAGGGCTTTATTAATGAAATGTCTAATTCCATTAGATATACAATCTGCTAAAGACATAACCACAAATAATCTAGTATTTTGAAGCATCATAAAATCTAAATTACCAGATATATTTACAACACCTTTTATACTCATTTCTCCTACCGTAGGCAAATCCTTATCTAATGCTAAACCAGGATGTAATGGTAGGTCTTCAATAAATATTTTGCCAATTTGTTGCACATTGCCTAGGGAGGCATCTATTCCAATAATAAAAGGATTTTTAAAACTAGAATCAATTTTATTTAAAATATCTACTAAATTAACGGAATGGACAGGATATTCCAAAGAACCGTATATATAAATATTTTTTTGTGATAAATTTTTAAGTTTATAACCAATTAAAGGCCCTAATGAGTCTCCTGTTGCACGATCTGTACCTATACATAAAAAAATTATAGGACGATTTTCTGCAATAATATTTTTTAATTTTATATACAAATATTCACCTAGTTCATGATGTGAATTAGGTAATAGTGAATCTAATTCGAAACAATTATCCATATCATAAACCCTCCTATTGAAAGTATCGACAGGAATAATATAACCTATTCACTTAATATAAAATTATTTATAGATATTATTAATTTCATTTAAACAATCTAAAGTATATTTTATTTCCTCAACTGTATTAAAGTATCCAATACTTAATCTAACAGTACCATTAGGGAAAGTACCAATAGTTTTATGTGCTAAAGGAGCACAATGTAATCCGCTTCTATTACTAATGTTAAAGTCTGAATCTAAGATATAGGATAATTCGCTTACATCTAATTTTGAATGAGTTATAGAAACACAAGATGTAGCAAGTCCTCTATCTAAAGCACCGCTAATATTATAATTAGGAATATTTAACAATCCGGAAATTAGAAATGATCTTAAATAACTGTTATGTTCATAAATAGTATTTAGGCCTTCTTTATTTATAAATTCGATTGCTTCAGATAATCCAATTATTCCAGGAATATTTAATGTACCAGACTCAAATTTATCAGGTAAAAAATCAGGTTGAGATAAAGAATGTGATAAGCTTCCTGTACCACCTAAAATGGTAGGAGTACAAATCTCATTTAGTTTATCATCTATGATAAATCCACCTATTCCTTGAGGACCAAGAAGGCTTTTATGTCCAGTAAAAGCTAATGCATTTAATGAGAATTCATTAAAATCAATATTAAGTACACCAGCACTTTGAGCACTATCTAATATGAAATAAATATTATTTTCTTTACAGAGCTGTCCTATTTGCTTTATTGGTTGAATAGAACCCGTTACATTCGAAGCATGTGTAATTACTATTAGTTTTGTATTAGGTTTAATAAGTTTTCTTATAGTTTCTACATCGGTTATTCCTTGTGAGTTTGCTTGGGCTATATCTAATTCAATATTAGAGTTTTGAGATAGATTATATAAAGGTCTAATTACAGAATTATGTTCCATAGAGGAAGTAATAACATGATCTCCAGGTTTAATGATTCCGTTAAGTAAGATATTTAATGATGATGTAATATTGTTAGTAAAAATTACATTTTCGGCTTTGTTAAAATTAAAAAAATTACAGATTTTTTCTCTTGTATCATATAATACTCTATTTGCTGCTAATGATTTGGGATGATTAGATCGACCAGGATTACCACCAACGTTAGTTAAGTAATTATATATTGAATCAGCAACAACTTTTGGTTTAGGAAAAGAGGTACTACCATTATCTAAATAAACTTTCATATGCTACTCCTTTAAACTTTTATTATTGTAAATTATAAGAAAATTTATAATAAATGTATCTACATATTATAATAGAATAAATAAATAAAAATGCAACAACAGTTAGAAAATTATGTAAGAAATAAATGGAATATTAAATATTTATAAAAATAAAAAAAACGTTATAATATAATTAAATGTATTTTAATATAAGGAGGAAAAGATAATGAATTATTATATTATAGTATTTAAAAATACTCATGATGCAATGACTGCTGAGAAAAAATTAAGTGAGTTAAATTATAAATTTAGAATTATGCCAACACCTACATTAATAACTCAAAGCTGTGGAATTTGTGTAAGAGTTGAAAGTGAAGAAGATGTAAATAATATAATTGAAAATAATATAGTTGAGTTTAAAAATGTATATAAAAGAGAAGAGTCTCAATATGCTTTAGTAAAATAGAGTAAAAGGGGTGACGTAATGTATGCAGTTGTAGAGTGGGCTAATTACGGAAATAAAATCGTTAATTTTTTTGTTAAAAGAATAGATTTGGATTTGATAATAGAAAAAATTATATCAATTATTTTTATAGCTGTTCTAATGTATTTTTCTATTAGAATAGGAAATAAGTTAATTAACAAATTTGTTGATAGGCAAGTAAGAAGTAAAACTAGTTTTTCATTAGAGCCACAGAAAGCTATAACTATAGGAGAAGTTCTTAAAAGTGTATTGAAATATACAGTATATATTATTGGTGTAGGATCAATGTTATATGATATTTTAACCAAAATACCAGTAGCATTAGTAAGTGCTGGTGGATTTGCAATTGGTATTGGAGCTCAAAGTTTAGTTAAAGATTTAATTAATGGATTTTTTATTTTATTTGAAGATCAATATGGAATAGGTGATCATGTAACAATTGGACAATTTGAAGGGATAGTTGAAAGTATAGGAATAAGAACAACAGTTCTTAGAGATTTCACGGGAGATTTACATTTAATCCCAAATGGTACTGTTTTAGAGGTTACGAATCACTCTAGAGGTGATATTAGATTTATTGTCGATGTTGAAATTGCTTATGAAGAAAATATAGATGAAACTATAGAATTAATTAAAAAGGTTAATACAAGATTTCAGGAAAAGCATTCAGATAAGCTTAGAGGCGATATACAAGTATTAGGAGTACTTTCTTTAAATGCATCAGGAGTTACAATTAGAGTAATTGGAAGAGCGGTTCCTTTAAGTCAATGGGAAATGGAAAGAGAATTAAGAAAAGAAATAAAAATGGCATTAGATGAAGCAGGTATAGAAATTCCATATCCTAAAACTGCTATAGTAAACAAGAAATAATTAATAGTTAATAGTTAATAGTTAATAGTTTGTGGTTAAGGAATAAATTCACAAAATTGAATTAAAAAATATATTATTAAAAAACTCATAGGAGTTTTATTAATAATTATTAACTCTCAACTCAAAACTATTAACTAAATAAAACTGGGGGTATAAAAAATGATAGAAACATTTGATTTAGGCGATATTGTTGAAATGAAAAAGCAACATCCTTGCGGAAGTAAAGAGTTTGAGGTAATAAGATTAGGAGCAGATATTAAAATTAAGTGTGTAGGATGTGGAAGAATAGTTATGATTCCGCGCCTTAAATTCCAAAAAGATGCAAAAAAGGTTGTTAAAACTAATAATTGAAATAAAAACACTTGAAAAGTATAAAATAAAGTGTTAAAATTTAAAATTGTAAATCCCTGCTACATAAAGAATGTAGCCGTTAAGTCCAAAGGAGGTGAAAATGATGAGAAAGTACGAAACTATATTTATATTACACCCATCATTTGATGAAGAAGCTGTTAAGGCTAACATTGAAAAATTCCAAGGTGTTATAGAAAACGGTGGAGGAAAAGTTGAAAATGTTGATTTCTGGGGTAAGAGAAAACTTGCTTACGAAATAAACAAAGTTAACGAAGGTTACTATACTTTAATTAACTTCGAAGCTAATCCTGAATTACCAAAAGAATTAGACAGAGTTTTCAGAATTACTGATGGTGTTATAAGACACATAATCGTTAAAAACGAAGCGTAAGAGGTGTATTGGAATGAATAAAGTTATACTTATTGGTAGACTTACAAAAGATCCAGAATTAAGATATGCGGCTGGTAGCGGTACTGCAGTTTGTAGATTTACTGTTGCTATAAATAGACAATTTAAAAAAGATGAAACAGATTTTATAAATTGTGTAGCATTTGGCAAAACTGGAGAAACAATTACACAATATCTTACAAAGGGTAGACAAATAGCTGTTACTGGAAGCATAAGAACAGGTAGTTATGATGCTCAAGATGGAACTAAAAGATACACTACTGATGTAGCTGTAGAAAGTTTCGAGTTCATAGGTTCTGCTGGTGAAGGTGGCAACAATTCATACTCAAGAAATTCTGATAATTCAACATGGGGTGCTCCAGCTGAAAGTCCTGATATGGGATTTGGAGATATGACTCCAGTAGATGATGGCGATATGCCATTTTAAAAAAAGTCTAATTATTTTATAAGGAGGGAACATCATGAGAGAAATGAAAAGATCTGGAAAGATGAGAAGATCTAAGAGAAAAGTATGCGCTTTCTGTGTAGATAAAGCTGAATCAATAGATTACAAAGATATCAACAAATTAAGAAAATTTGTTACAGAAAGAGGTAAGATTCTTCCAAGAAGAATCTCTGGTACTTGCGCTAAGCATCAAAGACAATTAACTGATGCTATAAAGAGATCAAGAAACATAGCTTTATTACCATTCACAACTGAATAGTAATTAGTTTATTAGCCCCTGGTTGTCAGGGGCTTTTATTTTTATATAAGAAAAAAATTACATAATTTGTAATAAACACCCCTATTTAGTTGCAATAATATAGAAAAATAATTAAAATATAAATACAAGGTATTGAATAGGGGTGAGAATTTAGTGAAGAAAAAAGAAGAATTGAATATTATGGCAAATATAAAAATAATAGAAGAGCTTAAAGCTAACTTATTATGTATTATAGGAGAATTCTTTTTACTATTAACAAGAGGAACAAATGTTGCAAAAGATTCTATCTTAAATTGTATAGCAGGAGCTATTTTAATTTTATATGTTTTAGCTCAAAAATTAGGATATAGTTGTAATGAAGTAGATGATGAATTAAGAAAAAAATTAAAATTAGGTATAGCGGAAGAACATGAATATGAGAAAGAAGGTAAAAGTTTAACAAAACTTCAAAATCATATTAAAGGACGTTATTAATATAAAATTTAGGAGGCTTTTATGAAACAAAAGCTCAAAATGTATAGATCTTTATTAATAGCAATTATAGTTATTATTTTTGCAATAATACTTTATTATTTTGGATATTTTTATATAGCTACTATTATATTAGCTATATATGTAGCCTTTAAAGAGTATTTAAATATTGATAGAGAACTAAACAATAATAAGTTTAATAGTTTAACTGATAAAATTAAGGCTAATATAAATGATAATATTTCTAATATGTCGTATCCAATAGCTTTAATTGATAATGAGGGAAATATACTTTGGGCTAATAAAAGATTAAAAGAAGAATTAAATTTGTTAGATTTACAGGAGCAAAATATACTTAGTATAGGTAGAAATCTTGATTTACATAAGTTATTAAAGTGTGATAAGGATTTAAGCCAAAGAATAAAGATAAAGGATTCTTTTTATAGTATATACGCTAACAATATAGGTGATGAAAATATTAAGTATAATGAATCAAAATATTTAGTTTATTTTAATGAAGTAAGTAATTTGAGAGACTTATATTCAACAAGAGAAAGTATAATGTTAATTGAGGTAGATAATCTATCAGAAGCTCTAGAGAGAACAGATGAGACAAATAGACCTATGCTTGCTGCTGAAGTTGAAAAAGAAATAAATTCTTATAGCAAAAAATTAAAAGCTATGATTGTTAAGTACGAATATAATAAGTATTGTTTATCAGTGCAAGATAAATATATAAATGATGAAATTAATTGTAAGTTTAATATTTTAGATAAGATTTCTAGCATAGATAGAGGTAATAAGTTAGAAGTTACTTTAAGTATTGGAATAGGTAGGGGTGGAGATAACCCACAAGAAAACTATAATAACGCCATGACAGCTAGGGAATTAGCATTAGGTAGAGGTGGAGATCAAGTAGTTATTAAAAATAATGAAAAAATAAGTTTCTTTGGCGGAAATACTCGTGAATTAGAAAAAAGAACTAGAGTAAGAGCAAGAGTAATTGCACAAGCTGTAAGAGAACTAATATTTGAAAGCAGTAATATATTTATTATGGGTCATAAAAATCCTGATATGGATTCATTAGGTGCATCTGTTGGATTATGGTCAGCTATAAGACAATTAGGGAAAAATTGTAATATTATAATTGATAATGATACAACTGCAATTGATTATTATATGACAAAGCTTAAAAAAGGTGACAAATATGATAATTTATTCATATCTAGTGATGAAGCAGAAAAAAATATTAATGAAAAAACGTTATTAATTATAGTAGATGTGCATAATAAAGGATACGTGAATAATTTTGGTATTACTGAAAAGATTAATAGAAAGATAATTATAGATCATCATAGAAGAAGCCCTGACATAATAGAAGGAGCATTATTAAATTATATAGAAGTATATGCATCGTCTACTTCAGAGATGGTAACAGAATTAATTCAATATATGCTACAAAAGCCAAGAATACCTAAAATAGTAGCAGAAGGCCTTTTAGGTGGAATTTTTATGGATACAAAAGGATTCCAATTTAAATCAGGGGTTAGAACATTCGATGCAGCTGCCTTTTTAAGATCTTTAGGTGCAGATACTATTGAAGTTAAAAAAATGTTTACTGATAGTTTAGAAGACTACTTACTTATATCTGATACTATAAAAAGTGCAGAAGTGCATGAAAATTTAGCTATTGCAGTTTGCCCTGAGAATGTAAATAATACTGTTATAGTAGCAAGGGCTGCAGATGAGCTATTAGGAATATCAGGAATAGATGTGTGTTTTGTTTTATGTAAAATAAATGATTCAGTTAATATTAGTGGTAGATCTACTGGTGAGGTTAATGTTCAAGTTATATTAGAAGAGCTTGGAGGAGGAGGCCATATGAATATGGCTGGAGCTAAGGTAGATGGTACAATAGATGAAGCAATTAATGTGTTAAAAGAGGCAATTAATAAGCATTTAGAGCTTAAGGAATAAAACATTAAAGGATAGGTGTATAATATGAAAGTAATTTTACTACAAGATGTTAAAAAAATGGGTAAGAAAGGTGATGTTATAGAAGCATCAGATGGATATGCAAGAAATTATTTATTTCCAAGGAAATTAGCAGAAGAAGCAACTGCTAATGCATTACATGTTGTAAATGCTAAAAAAGAAAATGAAAGAAAGAAAAAACTTGCTGAATTAGAAGCAGCACAAAAATTAGCTGCTGAATTAAAGGGTAAGGAAGTAACTATAAATGCTAAAGCAGGCGATAATGGAAGATTATTTGGAGCAATAACTAACAAAGATGTGGCTGAAGTAATTAATAGCCAATTCAATTTATCAATAGATAAAAAGAAGATTGTTGTAAATACTATAAAAGTTGCTGGAACATACGAAGTTGAAGTTAAACTATATCCAGAAGTATCTACAAAAATGAAGGTTAATATTGTTCCGAAACAATAAGGAGGATTAACATTGGATTTATATAACAAAGGGGCAAGGTTAGAAGAGATTTTAGAAGAAAACTTGCCAATAGAAGTAAAGGTTAATGTACTATTTGATGTGCTTAAAAATGTTTTAGATGAAGGTGCAATTAGAGCTAGAACTATAAGATTTAAATTACAAAAGTATGTTAATTCAACAAATATAAATGAAAGAGTATATGCATTAGATGTTATAGCATCTGATGGAAATGGAGCTAAAGTTGTACCTTCTGATGAAGATTTAGAAAAGTCTTTAGAAGATGTTGTTTATTGGATATCAGAAAATATAGCTAAGAAATATGTACAAAATAAAATAGAAGCTGATGTTGAAAAAGCTTTAGTCGAAAGACAAGATAAGTTTATGGATGAACTTAGGGTTTCGATAATAAAGAAGCAAAAGGGAAAAGAAAACACTAAAACTACAGCTAAGTTAGAGAGATTAGAAAAGTTAGACGCAAAGCATATTAATAAAAATGTTATGTCACTTTTAAGACCTGAAAATTTTGAAGAAGTAGTAGGGCAAGAGAGAGCTGTAAGATCATTAATTTCAAAAATGTCTTCACCATATCCTCAGCACATAATTCTTTATGGGCCACCAGGGGTTGGTAAGACTTCTGCAGCAAGACTTGCATTAGAAGCTGCTAAAAAATTAAAGTTTACTCCATTTGATGAAGATTCAAAATTTGTTGAAGTTGATGGAACTACATTAAGATGGGATCCAAGAGAAATAACAAATCCTTTATTAGGATCTGTACATGATCCTATTTATCAAGGAAGTAAAAGAGATTTAGCTGAAGTAGGTGTTCCAGAGCCAAAGACTGGATTAGTTACTGAGGCACATGGAGGAGTATTATTCATTGATGAAATTGGTGAATTAGATGAGATACTTCAAAATAAATTATTAAAAGTTTTAGAAGATAAGAGAGTTGAGTTTTCATCTTCTTACTATGATCCAGATGATGAAAATATCCCGGCATATATAAAATATTTATTTGATAAGGGAGCACCTGCTGACTTTGTATTAATTGGTGCAACTACAAAGGATCCAAGTCAAATAAATCCAGCTTTAAGATCAAGATGTACAGAGGTTTATTTTGAACCTTTATCATCTAAGGATATTGAAGGAATAGTGAACAATGCATCTGAAAAGCTAAATGTAGAGCTTGAAGATGGTGTTGGTAGACTAATTAGTCAATATACTATTGAAGGTAGAAAGGCTGTAAATATATTAGCTGATGCATATGGATATTCTTTATTTAATGAAAATGGAGAAGAATCAAAAAATAAAATAACATTAAAAGATGTTGAAGAAGTTATTTCAATTGGAAGATACTCTCCGTTTGAAAGAATAGATAATCTAGATAAAGGTGAAGTTGGGCATGTATATGGATTAGGCGTAAGCGGATTCTTAGGTTCTACGATAGAAATAGAATCAACTGTATTCCCAGCTAAGAAAAAAGGGCATGGAACTATCAAATTTAATGATACAGCAGGTTCTATGGCTAAAGATTCTGTATTTAATGCGGCATCAGTAATAAGAAAGATAACTAATATGGATATTAATGATTATGATATTCATGTAAATGTAATTGGTGGAGGAAAGATTGACGGACCTTCAGCTGGAGCTGCTATTACAGTTTGTATAATAAGTGCTCTTACAGATAGACCTATACGTCAAGACATTGCTATCACTGGGGAAATTTCTTTAAGAGGAAATGTAAAACCTGTTGGCGGTATATTTGAAAAAATATATGGTGCTAGAAGAAAAGGAATTAAACTTGTTGCTATCCCTAAGGATAATGAAAAGGAAGTTCCTCTAGGACTTGAAGATATAGAAGTTAAATCTATAAATCATATAGAGGAACTTATGGAGATAGTATTTGAGAAGTAATGTAGATTAAGCTTCCTGTAGTGGGAAGCTTAATTTTATTATGTGAAGAAATATACTTATTATTCAAATTGATAGGGAAATTAACTTTTTGTATAATAAGCTTATAAGAAATAAAAAGTAATTAAATTTATCTAATTACAAATTTGGAGGTAGGTTACTTATGGAATCACCTATGATGAGAAGTTTACCGCAAAGTATTGAGGCAGAACAATCTGTTATAGGGGCAATGATAATAGATAAAAGTGCCATTGCTCAAGTTTTAGAAAAGCTTAATGAAGATGATTTCTATAGGGACGGTCATAAGGCTATATATAAAGCTATTAAAGAGATGTATGCTAAGGATATGGCTGTAGACTTAGTTACTATATTAGAATATTTAAAAACTACTGATATGCTTGATAAAGCAGGGGGAGTTACATACATATCTGAATTAAGTGCATCTGTACCAACAACAGCCAACTTAAGTTCGTATATAAAGATAGTAGAAGAAAAATCTACATTAAGAAAGCTAATAAAGGCTTCAACATCCATTATTGAAGAGAGTTACAATAGTGGTGGAGATGTAGAAAAGGTAATTGATCTAGCTCAAAAAAAAGTTTTTGATATAGCGGAAAAGAAGGACTCTAAAGAATATGAATCACTTTCGAATGTACTTGAAAGAGGATTTTTAGAAATAGAAAGATTATTCAATAATAGAGGAGCAATAACAGGAGTTGGATCAGGAATAAAGGATTTAGATGCAAAAACATCAGGATTCCAAAAAGGTGATATGGTTCTAATTGCAGCTAGACCTTCTATGGGAAAAACTACTTTCTCTTTAAATATTGCAGAAAATGCAGCGTTAAAAGAAGGAAAAAGTGTAGTAATATTCTCACTGGAAATGTCTAAGGAGCAATTAGCATATAAGTTATTATGTTCTCAGGCTAATGTTGATATGTTAAAGCTTAGAACAGGTAACTTAGAGGATGATGATTGGGAAAGGATAGCAAGGGCAACTGGACCTTTAGCTAATGCAAGAATTTATATTGATGATACTGCTGGTATAAGTGTCATGGATATGAGATCTAAATGTAGAAAGATAAAGATGGAACATGGAATTGATATGATTCTTATTGACTACTTGCAGCTTATGTCTGGTAGTGCTGGCAGTGATAATAGACAACAAGAAGTATCTGAAATTTCAAGATCTATTAAAGCACTAGCAAAGGAAATGGAATGTCCAGTAATAGCATTATCTCAGTTATCTCGTGCTCCAGAGCAAAGAGCTGACCATAGACCAATGCTATCTGACTTAAGAGAATCTGGATCAATTGAGCAGGACGCCGACGTTGTTATGTTCTTATATAGAGATGAATACTATAATAAAGAAACAGAAGAAAAAGGTATTGGTGAATGTATTATAGCTAAGCAAAGAAACGGACCAGTTGGAACTGTTAAGATGGCATGGATTGGTGCTCACTCTAAGTTTGCTGATTTAGAACTAGTACACAAAGAATAGTTAATAGTCTTAAAATAGTTAATAGTTAATAGTTTTGAGTTAATAGTTAGGGATGAAACTCCTAAGGAGTTTCTAGATAATATATTTTTTAATTCAGCCTAAGCTGAATTTATTCATTAATTATTAACTATTAACTAAAATAAAGGTTGGTGTTGTATGAATAGAAAAATTGGATTTATAGGTTGTGGAAACATGGGTAAAGCTATGTTAGGGGCTCTAGTTAAGGCTGATAATATTAGCAATGATAATATTATAGTTTCTACAAAAAGCAAAGCATCTGCAGAAAAGATTAATGACGAGTATGGTGTAAAATCAACTACTGTTAATAGTGAAGTTGCTAAGGAAGCAGATGTGCTATTTCTAGCTGTTAAGCCTTATTTCTTCAAAGAGGTTATTGAAGAGATAAAGGATCTAGTTAAGGATGAGGCAATTATTATTTCAATTGCTGCAGGAGTTACAGTAAATCAAATTGAAGAATGGTTTGGCAAAGAAATTAAATTAGTTAGAACAATGCCAAATACACCAGCTTCAGTTGGTGAAGGGATGTCTGCTATTTGTCCAAATGGAAATATAACAGAAAATGAATTAAATTATGTAGGTAGTTTATACAATTTATTTGGTAAGTATGAAGTGCTTGAGGAAAAGGATTTTCATGCTTTTATTGCATTATGTGGTTCTTCACCAGCTTATGTTTTTATGTTTATTGAAGCAATGGCTGATGCTGGAGTTAAACTTGGCTTACCAAGAGCAAAGGCTTATAAATTAGCAGAACAATCAATATTAGGTTCAGCAAAATTAGCTTTAGAAACAGGTAAGCATCCAGGAGTACTTAAAGATGAGGTTTGTTCACCTGGTGGAACTACTATTGAAGCTGTAATAGATCTTGAAAAAAACGGATTTAGAAATACTGTAATAAGTGCAGTTGAAAAATGTGCAGATAAATCTAAAAACATGTAATGAATTTATTATTTAAAAAATTTATTGTGGCAATGTATTAATTAAACATATATAATATTAAATAATGAATAAATTTTTATTATAATGAAATAATTAAGAATATAAAATTCTATGAAAAGAAGAGTACTTATTCAGATGTATTTTACAGCGAGTAGGGGTAGAGTGTAAGCCCTATAAAATATAGAATAGGGAAGAGGAACTTGGAGAAGCTGCTTGAGTATAAGTTAATACTATATGAGGGTAAGCCGTTAACTGCGTTAAAGTTTTGAGTGAACTAAATTTTTTAGTTAAATTGAGTGGTACCGCGGAAATATTCCGTCTCTTTGTATGAAAAGAGACGGATTTTTTATATGTTTAAGACAATAAGGAGGTAAAGTTATGAAAATATTTATTGAAAAAATAAATGATGTAGTAAAAAATGCTTTTGAAGAGCTTGGATATGAAAGAGAAACAGGTAGGGTAAATGTATCTAATAGACCTGACCTATGCCAATATCAATGTAATGGAGCTTTAGCAAATGCTAAAAAGCATAAAAAAGCACCAATGATAATAGCACAAGAGGTTGTTGAAAAGTTAAATGATAATAAGATGTTTTCAAAATTAGAAGCTGTAGCTCCAGGGTTTATTAACATGAATATTAATGATGAATTCTTAATAGATTATGTTAATGAAATGAAGAAAGATGAAAACTATGGTGTTTCAAAAGCTACAGAAGTAAAAAAGATAGTTGTTGATTACGGTGGAGCTAATGTTGCTAAGCCATTACACATAGGACATTTAAGATCAGCAATAATAGGTGAAAGTATAAAAAGAATTGCAAAGTTCTTAGGCCATGATGTTATTGGTGACGTTCATTTAGGAGATTGGGGACTTCAAATGGGAATGGTAATATCAGAAGTTGAAAGAAGAAATCCTTCTTTACCATACTTTGATGAAAGTTTTACTGGAGAATATCCTGAAGAAGCACCATTTACAATAGATGAACTTGAAGATATATATCCATATGCAAGTAAGCTAGCTAAGAGTGATGAAAAAGTAATGGAAGCTGCAAAGCAAGCTACTGTTGAGCTTCAACAAGGTAGAAGAGGATATGTGGCTTTATGGAAGCATATATTAAATGTTTCAGTTGCTGACTTAAAGAAGAACTATGGAGCATTAGATGTAAGCTTTGAATTATGGAATGGTGAAAGTGATGCACAAAAATTAATTCCAGAAATGATAGAAGATTTAAAGCAAAAAGGATTTGCACAAGAAAGTGAAGGGGCTTTAGTATTTGACGTAAGTGAAGAAACAGATAAGAGTCCAGTTCCACCACTATTATTATTAAAATCTGATGGAGCATCTCTATACGGCACTACTGACTTAGCTACAGTTGTAGAAAGAGTTAGAGATATGAAGGCTGATGAAATAATATACTTAGCAGATAAAAGACAAGGACTTCATTATGAACAATTCTTTAGAGCTGCTAAAAAATCAGGAATAGCACATGAAGATACTGTTTTAGATTTCATAGGTTTTGGTACAATGAACGGAAAAGATGGTAAGCCATTTAAGACTCGTGAAGGTGGAGTAATGAGACTTGCTGATTTAATAAGCATGATTAAAGAAGCTGGTAAAGAAAAACTTAAGGATAATAAAAATATAGCAGAAGAAGACGTTGAAGAAATATCTTCAAAAGTAGGATTAGCTGCATTAAAATATGGAGATTTATCAAATCAAGCATCTAAGGACTATGTATTTGATATAGATAGATTTGCTTCATTTGAAGGTAATACTGGACCATATATTTTATATACAATAGTAAGAATTAAATCTATATTAAATAAAGCAGAAGGCTTTAATGCAGAAAATAGCATTTTAGTACCTCAAAGCGAAGCAGAAAGAGCTTTAATGCTTCAATTAGCTAAATTTAATGAAGTTATAGAATTAAGCTTTAGAGATAGAGCGCCTCATAAGATATGTGAATTCATATATGAACTATCTAACAACTTCAACAAGTTCTATAATGATACAAGAATATTATCTGAAGAAGATGAAGCTAAAAAAGCATCTTGGTTAAGCTTAATAAACCTAGTTAAAAACGTATTAGAACAAGGTTTAGACCTATTAGGTATGGAAAGCGTAGAAAGAATGTAGTTAGCATACTAACATGAAATTAGTTGTATTATCATAAGTGATAAAAAATAGTTTTACTGTATAAGTGAATAAGTATAAATAGAAAAAACAAATGTTGTATTCAAGGTGAGATTTCATTAATTCACGTAAGGATAACATTTGTTTTTTCGTTATTATCATGATTTATATAGTTGCAACTCCACTTTTTATAGCAGCATCTTTAACTGCTTCAGCAACTCTTTTTTGAACTTCTAAATTAAAGGCTTTAGGAATAATATAATTTGGATTAAGTTCTTCATCAGAAACAGAATTAGCAATTGCATGAGCAGCAGCAATTTTCATTTCTTCATTAATTTCAGTAGCTCTAACATCTAAAGCACCTCTGAATATTCCAGGGAAAGCTAATACATTATTAATTTGGTTAGGGAAGTCAGAACGTCCTGTACCTATTACTTTAGCACCAGCTTCTTTAGCATCTTCAGGGAAGATTTCTGGTGTAGGATTAGCCATAGCAAATAAAATAGCATCAGTATTCATTGAAGCGACCATTTCTTTTGATACTATATTAGGAGCAGAAACACCTATGAATACATCAGCATTTTTAATAACATCTTTTAATATTCCAGATTCATTATTTGGATTTGTTATATTAGAAAGCTCAGTAAAATAGCTATTAGTATAAGTAGTATCTCTATTTAAAGCACCATCTCTATCACATACAATTATATTCTTTGCTCCGTAAGATAGTAAAAGTTTAGTTATGGCAGTACCAGCAGAACCAGCTCCATTAACAACTATTTTTAAATCTTCTATATTTTTATTAACTATTTTTAATGCATTTATTAGTCCTGATAAAACAATAATGGCTGTTCCGTGTTGATCATCATGGAAAACAGGTATATTTAATTTTTCTTTTAGCTTCTTTTCAATTTCAAAACATCTAGGTGCAGATATATCTTCTAAATTTATTCCACCTAAAGTAGGAGCAATTCTAACTACTGTTTCAACAATTTCATCTACTTCTTTAGTATCTAGAACTATAGGAAAAGCATCAACTCCAGCAAATTCTTTAAATAATATAGATTTACCCTCCATAACAGGTAATGAAGCTAATGGTCCAATATCACCCAGTCCTAAAACTGCAGTACCATCAGAAATAACAGCAACTGTATTCCATTTTCTAGTGTATAGGTATGCTGTTGATGGATCCTTATGTATTTCTCTACAAGGTTCAGCAACACCTGGAGTATAAGCAAGAGATAAATCTTTTTCGTTTTCTATTTTTACTCTTGAAGATATTTCCAATTTGCCTTTTAAATCTTTGTGAAACTTTAATGATTCTTCATAAATATTCATAACAAAACTCCTTTTAAATATACTTATAATACCATTATACGAATTATAGTTTTATAAAGCAAAAAAATATTCGTAATAATATTGAAATTTTGCAATTACTTTGATACCATGATATATGGGATTATAATGCAATATAATCTATTAGTAAGTCTTAAAAGGAGGCAATGTATAAATGTCAGCATTTATTGTTTTAGGAGCTCAATGGGGAGATGAAGGTAAAGGAAAAATGACAGACTACCTAGCTGAAGAGGCAAATGTAGTTGTTAGATATCAAGGTGGTAACAATGCAGGTCATACAGTCGAGGTTGGAGATAAGCAATATAAACTTCACTTAATACCATCAGGTATATTACACGATGAAAAGCTTAATGTAATAGGAAATGGTGTAGTTGTAGATCCTATAGCTTTCTTTTCAGAAATTGATTATTTAAAAGAAGAGGGAGTTAAAGTAACTCCAGAAAAGTTAATAGTAAGTGATAGAGCACACATCATTATGCCATATCATAAGGTTCTAGATAAGTTAAAAGAAAAAGCAAGAGGAAAAAATGATATCGGAACTACTGGTAAAGGGATTGGACCTTGCTATACAGACAAATTTGAAAGATGTGGGATAAGAGTTTGTGATCTTATAGATAAAGAAGTCTTTAAAGAAAAGCTTAAAGAAAACATAGAAATGAAGAATAAATATATAGTTAATGTTCTTGGGGGAGAGGCATTAAGCTTTGACGAAATATACGAAGAGTATTCTAAGTATGGTGAAAAATTAAAGCCGTTTGTAAAGGATACATCAGTAAGAGTTTATAATGAAATTAAGGATGATAAAACAGTTTTATTTGAAGGTGCACAAGGAATGCTATTAGACATTGACTATGGTACATATCCATATGTAACATCATCAAATACTACTGCAGGGGGAGTAGCTAATGGTGTTGGTATAGGACCAAACATGATTACTAATGCTGTAGGTATAGCTAAGGCTTATACAACAAGAGTTGGTAAAGGACCTTTCCCAACAGAATTAGAAAATGAAACTGGTGAATGGATTAGAGAAAAAGGACACGAGTATGGAGTAACTACAGGTAGATCAAGAAGATGTGGTTGGCTTGATATAGTTATTTTAAAGACTTCAGTTAGAGTAAGTGGATTAACTTCATTAGCAGTAACAAAAATAGATACATTAGCTGGATTAGAAAAGGTTATGATGTGTGTAGGATATAAGTTTAATGATGAGATTATTGATTACTTCCCAGCTAGCTTAGAAGACTTAGCAAAATGTGAACCTATATATGAAGAATTTGATGGATGGGATGAAAGCGTAGCAGAAGCTAGAAGCTATGAAGAGTTACATCCAAATGCAAGAAAGTACTTAGAAAGAATAGAAGAATTAACAGACACTAGAATTTCTATAGTATCAGTTGGTCCAAGAAGAGATCAAACAATGAGAGTAAAACCATTATAATTGGTTAAGATTAAAGAACTATATTAACTTTTAATATAGTTCTTTTTTTATTTGAATAATATTCATTATCTAAGAGCAGAATAATAATAAGTCAAATTTTAAGAGGTGAATATTATGATTGATCAATATACAACTTTAAGTGATATAATGTGTGAAAATCCAGTTGCTGCAAATATATTAATGAGTTATGGAGTTCCTACATATGCTATTACAGAAAATCAATTTTCTACTTTATCAGAGGTTGCTACAAAGTATGGAATAGATATTAATTCTGTTGTAAATCAAATCAATAGTGGCCTAACTAGTTTATATTAAAAGATATATTTGAAAATTACATTTATTTCATATAAAATAGTTTTAGTAGCTATTTTATAAAAGAGGATAGGTGATATCTATGATAACTAAAGATATGACAATTGGTGAAGTAATTAAAATAAATGAAAGTAAGGCTGAAGTTTTAATGAGTTTTGGCATGGGATGCGTTGGTTGTCCATCAGCTCAAGCAGAAACAATTGAAGAAGCAGCTTATGTTCATGGAATAAAACTAGAAGAATTGTTAGAGGCTTTAAATAAATAATAATATAAAAGAACCCATTTTAAATGGGTTCTTTTTAAATAAAATTTTTATTTTTGAAATTAATTAAGGGGTGTGTGAAGTGGGAATTAAAACAGAAAAAGAATATGAAGTTCATTATTATGAAGTAAATTATAAATTAGAGTGCAAAATATCATCTATAATTAATTATTTTTGTGACATAGGAACATTTCAATCGGAGAGTTTAGGAGTTGGAATTGATTATTTAACAGAAAGAAGACTAGCATGGGTTTTCTATAGATATGACATAAATATAAAAAGATATCCTAAGTTTGGTGAAAAAATTAAAGTAGTTACTAAGGCTAAAAGTTTTAAAAAGTTTTATGCTTCAAGAGAATATGAAATATATGATGAAAATAATGAAAAAATAGTAGATGGAGAAGGAATTTTCCTGTTAATTAATATAGATAAAAGAAGAGCTGTAAGAATACCTGATGATCAATATACTGCATATGGTGTAGAATTAGATGAAAAATCAGATATTAAAATTGAAAAATTAGAAAAATTACAAGAAGTAACTAGTAAAAATTTCTTTAAGGTTAGATATGGGGATATAGATTCAAATATGCATGTAAATAACGTTAGATATGTTGAGTGGGCAGTTGAATCACTTCCTTTAGAAATTGTATTGAACTATGAATTAAAAGATCTTAGTGTAGTTTTTGAAAAAGAATGTAAATATGGAGCTGAAATAATAGCATCATATGAATTAAGAGAAGATAATGACGAATTAATAGTACTACACAAAATAGAAAATGATGAAGGTACAGAACTTTCAATACTAAAAAGTAGATGGATAAAATTAAAAAACTAAACTGCTTAGCAGTTTAGTTTTTTTGTGCAATTGATTGTGCAACAGTATATCCAGAGCTCCAAGCCCATTGTAAGTTAAATCCACCACAATCACCATGAACATCTAAAATTTCACCACAAAAGTAAAGATTTGAAACAAGGTTAGATTCTAAGGTATTACAATTAATATCCTTAGTATTAACTCCACCAACAGTAACTTGAGCTTGATTAAAATCGTTAGTACCAGTACAAGTAAACTTCCATCCTTTTAATGTACTAATTAACTTTTTCTTTTCTTGCCAAGATAGTTCATAGCAAGGAATTTGAAGATTTGTAATTCCACATTCCTTTAGCAATATAGGAATTAATTTTTTATTAACTACACCAATTAATGCATTTATTACAGGTCTATGAGCAAGCAATGCAAAATGACATTCTATAAAGTCTTCTAATTCTTCTAATGTATAACTAGGCATTAAATCTACTAAAACTTCAGTTTTATTTTTATTAAATACACTTTGAGAAGCTAAAGCAGAAATTTGAAGAATAGGTGGTCCTGATATTCCATAGTCAGTAAATAATATTTCACCAAAATCCTTTTTTATAGGTTCATCATTAACTAGAAGAGTTGCATATCCATCAAATTTTATACCTGATAATGCTTTTAAGTGATTATAATCTAGTTTTAATTGAACTATGCCAGGTACTAATGCAGTAATTGAATGACCAAGAGATTTTGCTAGTTTATATCCAGTACCATCAGATCCAGTCTTTGGAGCAGTTTTTCCTCCACAAGCTAAAATAACTTTATTAGCTGTGAATAATTTATATGTTTCATTAGTTGTGGATAACTTGAAATTTTTATCCTTGTGGATATCTTTTATTTTACAACCTGTGTATAAAGGTATATTTCTATCCTCTAGTGACATTTTTAAAATATCCACAACAGAAGATGCTTGTAATGATTGTGGATAAAGTTTTCCACTTGGAAGAGCAACTATAGGAAGTCCTAAAGATAAGAAAAGATTTTTTGTATCTTCAAGTGATAATTTTTCTAAGGCACAAAATTGAAAATCTGAATTGGAACTATGATAATTAATGAATGGTGGTTTAATACAATTATTAGATATATTACATCTACCATTACCAGTAGTTAAAATCTTTTTACCAATTCTATCACTACCTTCAACTATAGCTACATCTATTCCAAAATCTTTAGCAGTAATAGCAGCAATCAATCCAGAAGCTCCACCGCCAACAATTATTAAATCATGATGCAATTTAAAACACCCCTTTCGATTAGTTTGGAGTTAGTAGTTAGGAGTCATTAGTTAATAAATAAATTCATCTGTGCTGAATTTAAAAAATATATTTTTTTAGAAACTTCATAGAAGTTGCATCATTAAATACTAAATGAAAACAACTAATTACTAACTATATATTAACTATCTTAATGTTTCGCATTATGTTCTGCAATAATAATTATGTAATTGTAGAATAATAATAAATCAATAAATTTTAGGAATACTAAAAATAGAGGTGAAATTAATGAAGGTTAAGATAATAGATTCTAATTTAGAAGATTATAATAAAGAATTTAAATTGAGAAGAATGAATTATGACCAAGTAGTAGTTAATTATCCAGGAAATTCAGGAATAAAAGTTTTTAATAAAGATTCAGTTGAATTTATTACTGAGAGTGAAATAGATGAATTTTTAATTAGCTATAGTGATTTTTTAAAAATTAAATTAAATAGAGGAATTTCAGTTACTTTATATAAAGCTATTTTAGATACTATAGAAAAAGAGTTTGAAATTGAGTTTAAAGACCTTAATTTATTACGTGATAAATATATTGTTAATAAGAGAGGAATTTGGGAAAAGGAAATTTTATGTGTAATTAATGAAATTATACCTTTAAAAATTATGGCAAGTGGACAAAATTTTAAAAAAAGTGGCTTTAACATAAAAGTGGAAGAAATAAATAAGGAAGAATTTTTTGAAATTTGTTCTTTTGAAATAAAAAAAATAAGTAAAGAAATTAAAGAAAAAGAAGAAATTTTAGCGAGATATGGTATGGCAATAGAAAAAATTAAAAAGCCTGAAAACCCAGTAAAAATGTTGGTTTAGAGGAAAAAAGAAATACATAATAAAAAATATATAAAAAAATTTTAAAAAAAGTGTTGACACTATATATATTTTTAGGTATTATAGGTAATGTGCTCGGGAGAGCGCAGCAAAACAAAAGAAACCTAGGCCCCTTGGTCAAGCGGTCAAGACACCACCCTTTCACGGTGGTAACAGGGGTTCGATTCCCCTAGGGGTCACCATTTTTACGGAAGCATAGCTCAGCTGGGAGAGCATCTGCCTTACAAGCAGAGGGTCACAGGTTCGATCCCTGTTGTTTCCACCAA
>NZ_JBCOAB010000031.1:33463-43364 GCF_040227035.1 Clostridium sp. RTP31139st1_H3_RTP31139_211217 | reverse complement strand
CTTGGATACAAGACACCGTTAGAAGCATTTAACGAAGAACAAGCTAAGTGTTGCACTTAGCTTGACAATTCGTCATATAAAAAAGGCTTTATGCTTTATTCAAAGTTCTTATGATGCGGTTCATTATTCATAATTCTAATTATTTAAATTAGTGATATATTATTCATTAGCAACCAATACAAATTTAACTGCTATAACTAAATTTTTTTTCAAATACGCAATAAATATAGCATCCTTTCATCCCTCTAGTAATGAGAACTCGATAAGTATTCTTAATAAGCTCATCAGCTTTTTCTAATATATCTTGTCTATCTTCCCTATATAATTTCTTTATTTCGCTAAGACTTTTATCATTCAATCATTATCAAGAATAACAACTTGTTTATTTTTGTAAAAGCATCTATTATTAGTAATATAATTTTAATTTATATATCTAAAGAAAAAATACGTTAAATCTGCAACTACAATAAATGGAGGTTTTTTTATGCAAAATATGAAATATTATTATGATTTTTCAGGTCAAAAATTCGGTTATCCTTTAAGCCTAAGCATTAACAGCTTTAGCAGACAAGTATTTTATCGTCATAGTAGTCTAGAAATAACCTACGTTTTAAAGGGAGAATATGAGGTTATTACAGAAAACTTCTCTCATATAATTAAAGAGCATGAACTATTAATCATTGCTCCAAATGATATTCATATAATTCGTCAAAATTCTAGAGAAGAAAATGTAATTTTAACCATACATATTGATTTTTCTCTCTTTCCATCAGCAATGATAGGAGAAATAAAGCATTCCTACGAATCAATTGTTTGCACTGACAATAATAATTTGAAATTATTGAAAAAATTAAAGCTTCAAATAGGTAAATTAGTTGGAGTTCTATTACGTGGTAATAATAATTTATTTGAGTTAAATACAATAATGATGGAAATTGTTTATATAACTTCTAATCACATGCAGTATCCTATTGAACGTTTACCTCTTCAATCTATTCATAGAGAAAACTATATTAAAGCTATTCAGTACATAGATAGCCATTATCAAGAGGATCTACGTTTAACAGATGTAGCAGATACACTTATGTTTAGCGTTTCTTACACTTCCAAACTCTTTAAGAAGTATACAGGTATTCCATTTGTAAAATATGTTGCTCTAGTAAGAATTCGTGAATCCATAGAATCTTTATTAGAGGGAAAAAAATCCATTGAGCAGATTGCTGCTGATTGTGGCATGCCAAATTCTAAAGCCTATACCACAGCCTTCAAAGAACTTTATGGAATTGTTCCTAGCCACTATCGCAAAAAGTTTGTCAATAACATGAAATTTAATGAAGATAAAAGAGAACAAATAATGTCTCTAGATTATAATCAAAAGCAGCTCCTTCAACACCTGTTAGAAGAATCAGAAAACATCCTTTATGAAAATGATAGCATAAAAATCAAAGTGAAAGAAGGGCATACTCTTTGCTCCATTCAAACATCTAAAGATGTAAAAAGCACTATAACTCACTGTAATGATGAAATTATTATAGATATTGCTAAAGTTTAAAATGGAGGAACTTAAAATCTACCTTGTAACTTTCTATTATAAGTCATTTTTCGCTTTAATATTATCTCATTTCGCTTTTAATCTTCAAATATGAGGACATATTTTAACCTTTAACATCAAGCTAGGACAAGGATACTAATTGAATAATATGGTAACATCAAAGAAAAAGGAGATGAGGATATGAAAAAATATAGTCATTTATTTTCACCTATCAAAATTGGTGAAACCACAGTTAAAAACCGTATTTTTATGCCACCAATATCTACAAACCTAGCAGATAAAGGTTATGTAACAGATACTTTAGTTGAGCATTACGCTGCAAGAGCAAAGGGTGGTGTTGGTCTTATTGTTACTGAAGTAACTACTATTGAACCTGTTTACACATATTTACCTGGAGATATGTCCATAAGTGATGATTCTTATATTCCTGGTTGGAAAAAGTTGACGGAGGCTGTCCATAAGTATGGAGCAAAAATCCTTCCCCAATTATTCCATCCTGCTTACATGGCCTTCCCTATTCCGGGAACACCTCGTTTAATCGCACCATCAAATGTTGGGCCTACCTATGCGAAGGAAGCCCCAAGACCAGTAACCATACCAGAATTAAAGATTATTATCAAGCAGTTTGGTGAAGCAGCCTTAAGAATTAAAACCGCTGGAGGAGATGGTGTTGAAATTCATGCTGCTCATGCCCACGGTCTACTAGGAGGTTTTTTATCTCCTCTATATAATAAAAGAACTGATGAATATGGTGGTGATATCAATGGCCGTTTGAAATTAACACTAGAAGTTATTGAAGAAGTTCGTAAAACGTGCGGAAAAGATTTCATCATTGATGTAAGAATTTCTGGTGATGAATACTGTGATGGAGGCTTAAATCTTAACGATGGAATATACATTGCTAAGCAATTAGAGAAAGCTGGTGCTGATATGATTCACGTATCTGGAGGAACTACTATCATGCGTGGTAGCTCAATCCCTGCACCTGGTACAAAGCAAGGTTCTCACGCTAAGTTATCAGAAGAAATCAAAAAACATACGTCAATCCCAATAGCTACTGTTGGACGAATTACAGAGCCTTGGATTGCTGATGAATTAATCGCCAATGGTAAAGCAGATATCTGCATGATTGGAAGAGCTAATTTATGTGATTCTGAATTTGCTAATAAAGCCGAAAAAGGTATGGATAATGATATACGTCCATGTATTGGATGTCTTCGTTGCCTAAACGGTATTATGTTTGGAAAGCGTGTAGCTTGCACAATCAATCCCTCTCTTGAAATTGAAAATGAGGATACTCTTAAGTTATCTAACACAAAGAAAAAAATTCTTGTTATTGGTGGCGGACCTGCTGGTATGGAAGCAGCCTATGTTGCAAAGAAAAGAGGTCATCATGTAGTCCTTTGCGATCAAAATGAAGAACTAGGTGGACTTATGCGTATAGCTTCCGTGCCAATTGCTAAGCAAGATCTTTCAAAGGTTACACAATACATGGTTAGAAAACTCGAAGAAACTGGAGTTGAAATTCGTTTAAACTGTACTGTTAATAAAGAACTATTACAAAATGAATTTGCTGATTATGAAGTGATTATAAGCAATGGTGCCTCCCCTATTGTTATCCAACCATTTACATCCTTTAAACATTGGGCAACTGCTGATGATATTCTAGGTGGAAAAGCCTTCCCTGGCCGTAAAATCGTTATTATTGGAGGTGGTTCTGTAGGTTGTGAAACTGCAGATTATCTTGCACCCCTAGTTTATGACCGTCTTCCTAGAGACAGAAAAGTCACTGTAATTGAAATGTCTCCAGAAATCATGTCAACAGAAACAGGCGCAGGTAGAAGTTTACTTGTACAACGTATGATGAAAAAAGGCATAGAGCTAATCTGTAGCGCCAAGGTTGAAAAGGTAGAGGAAGATAAAATCTACTATAGCAAAGACGGTGAAATCCACTGCATTGCTGATGCCGACACCCTTATCTTCGCCGTAGGTTACCGCACAGACACCACACTGGCTGATACTTTAAAGGAACTTCAAATGCCTTATCACACTATAGGAGACGCAAACAATGTTGGAACAATAAAAGATGCTATTCATGCAGGATATGCTATTGCTAAAGAATTGTAATATAAAGAGTATATGACTTTTACTGAGTCATATACTCTTTTGGGACAGTAGATTGATTTGTGTAAAAAATAAATCTAACTACTGTACCTCTAGCTTCATTAAAATCTAAATATATAAAATATATTTATAAATATCATTTATTTGTGGTACGGTTCTCCGTATCGGTAATAAGTGAGGTTTTTTAATTTTAATTTTTATAAACTTTTTCAATTCTACTATATTTAATTTTATTAAATTAATATTTGCTATTATACTATTCCACATTAAGCATCCATACTTTTTTCAAAGGTATCTCTGCCCTTATATCTTCACTTAATTTATCATAGTTCTCAAATAATTGTTGTATAACTTTTTTAGAATCCCATAACCTTACTTTAAAAAATTGTTTTGGTATTTCTTTAATGACTGTTGTTTTAAATCCACTCCATGCTACCAATAAACCATAATCTGCACTAAAGTTACTCATTGTCCCAACTAATTGGTCTAATGTAGCTCTATCCACAGGTGAATCACTTGTTTTTATCTGAACACATATTCTAGGTGAACCGAATCCTAATGTATCAGATGAAGCTAGAATATCTACGCCATTGTCAGCTCCTTCTGGACTTCTATATGTAATAAACCCTTGTGCCTTTAAGATTTCTTCAATAAGCATCTCCATTCTATGTCCCTTAAACTTCCTTATAATATACTCAGATATAGTATCAAAAATATATTCTTCTAAATCTACTTCTACTTCGCTATCATCTTGATCTTGAATTCCTTGCATAAGTGACTTATTTTTTACTTTCCAGTTGTTTTGTGCCATATCTTTTATTCTTTCTTCTGCATTATTTCTATGTATTGCACACACTGTCATAAATGCTCCAAATGAATATAAAATATCTTGGTCAAATCTATCTCTTGGAATATCCTGTGCAAACCATTTTACTTTTCTATAATGGTAATAAGGGCTTCCTAATGACTCATCATATACATAATCTCCTTCAATTTCTCCAATATGTATTGTTCTATTAATCTTACTTGGTAATACAACCCAATCACCTTTTTTCATTCTATGAGCTATTGGATATATTTGAGAAGCCCAATTTATAGCTGTCTTTTCTTTTTCTAAATCATACATATCTAAAAGAATTTCATATAGTTCTGTTTTATCTTCAAATTCATTTAAATCTATATTTAGATCATCCCATGTAAGATATACTCTTCCATCCTTCAAAAACTTACTTTCGTATTCTCCATTTGCCCCTGCTCTAAATAACCAAATACTCATTTTTTATACCTCCCTCATTTAATTCTTATTTTCGAAATATTTTACATTATTACTTATATTATCTTTTAAATATTACCATTTTTCAATTGAAAATTTTATCTTTTTTGTTTTATTTTCATTAACTATTCTTTATATAGCAATATCTAAATTCAGCATACTTATTCCAACATTTCTCAACATAAAAGAAGAAGGAATACCTTTTATAGATACTCCTTCTTCCTTATTTATATAGTCAACCAAGCTATCATTTATTTTTAGTTTTATTGAATCTATTTCTCTTGCTTCATTTATAGCTATCTCTGATATTATCATATGAAGTAATTTCTTCTGTTGCTCTCTTGTTGCACTTTCTGTTAGCACTTTACTGAAATTCTCTAGTATACTCTTTATGAATTCATACGGTATTTCTTCACTTACATCATCTGAAAGTGTAACTAGAAGTGGTTCTTTTTCCTCTTGAAGACTTTTAGCTCTTTTATTTAGCTCATCTTTTCTCTCCTTAAACTCTTCCTTAGATATTAGTTCTTCTTCATATGCCTCGAAAAGTTTAGTTTTCTTCCTATCTATCTTTTCAAGCTCTTTATCTATTCTTTCTAACTCCTTCTTAGCTGGATTTATCTTATTATGTCTTTCTTTATTAACATTCCTTACTATAGTTTCAACCATTTTCTCATTAGAAAGTAATTCTGATAACTTATTAAACACATACTCATTAGCTTTATCAACTCTTATTGTATTAGAATTACATACGCTTGTACCTTTATTCTTCCATGCTCCACAACAGTAGTAAGCTATTCTCTTCTTAGTTCCATCAGCTAACTTATTAGTAGTTCTTGAAATCACCATACCAGCCCCACACTTAGGACACTTTAGTATTCCTGTTAGTGGATACTCACCATCATATATTCTTGAAGGTTTACCTTTCTTACTTTCCATTATTGCTTGTACCTTATCCCATAACCCTTCCTCTATTATAGGTTCATGTATTCCATCTGTTATTATTGGATTAGCATTTATATTTCTTCTTCTTTTCTCTGACCAATTTTGTCTTACATTATATCTAACCTTTCCTATGTATACTGGATTAGTTAGAATTTCTCGTATTGAACCTACTGAAAAATCATTTCCTTTCTTAGTCTTATACCCTAGTTTATTTAGTTGATTAGTAATAGCCTTATATCCTTTCCCATTACTATATTCATTAAATATTAATCTTACTGACCTTGCTTCTATTTCATTAATAGTTAATTTAGTTTTTCTTCTTTTACTTCCTTCTTGATTCTCCACAGGAACTAAGTCGTATCCTAAAACTCTTCCACCACACCATTCTCCTGCTTTTGCTTTTGCACACATTCCCATTTTTACATTTTGAGCTATAGTCCCCCTCTCAAACTCTCCTATCAATGCCATCATCTGAAATTGCATTTTTCCTGCTGGAGTACTATTATCGAACTGCTCTGAATAAGAATTGAAAGCTATATTATTCTGTTCCAATACATCTACTATCTTTAGAACATCTGAAAGCTTTCTACTAATTCTATTAATCTTCCAAGAAATCACCATTTCAAACTTTTTATCTTCTGCATCATTTAGAAGTTCTTTTAATGCTGGTCTATTTTTTATATCTTTACCACTTATTCCTCTATCTGAATATACCTTATAAACTGAGTAATTCATTCTATTACACCAATCTCTTAGAAGTCTTTCTTGCTCATCTATACTATATCCTTCCTCTGCTTGTTCTATTGTACTAACTCTACAGTATATAGCTATATTTTTAATATTATTTCTATCCTCAGTAGCACTAATTAAATCATTAAATCCCATTAATATTCCTCCAATACTTTTAATCAATCAAATTTATAATATATACTTGTGTTATATATTTAATTTGACTATTTTTATCTGGAAAATATTATCCTTATATACTAGTGATAATATTTTCCTATTTGCAATTTACATATATAACTTAATTTAAATTAATACCCTGATATTCTTTCGTCCAATTTATAAACCATTTGCTATCCATTATTTCTTCTTGTTCCATTAACGTTATTTCTTCTTCTATAAATTCTATATATATTAGATTTTCTATATTAATATCTATTTCTTTATTATTAAAGCTCATTTTCTATACTCCCTTATATTTAATCTAGCTAAACATTGCACTAAAAAGAGCAATGCTTAGCAGTTTAATGTGATTTAACTATAAATCTAAAATTTTAAATATTACTTTATGCTATATATTATTTAAGTAATTTTTAAATTTTTTTCTATCATATATTTAATTAATATTTCTGAAATTAACTCTATTATCTCATTTGCTTGCTTATCATTCTTCATATACTAATACCTCTATTGATTTTTTATTTCATCATAACGATTACCATTTATTTGATGATATCTAAGAAAATCAAGTCTATCACCATCTATATCTTCGTAATCTATTAAACTTTTAGCTCTTGGAACTATATCTATACCTCTATGAATATTCTCTATATATTTATAAATCATTATTATTTCTTTAATTAAATTTTCTTCATCTCTTATTTTTAATTCATTCATATCATCCACTCCTACTAATTGTTATTATCTACAGTGATTATTGCTACTATATCTTTTTCATAAGTAATATATTCAACATCAGAAAATGTAATAGATGTTTTATTGCTAAAATCTAAGTTGTATTTACAAGTTATTTCATTTACAATTCCTGCTGAGTAAAGAATTCCTTTAGATTTATAATGTTTTATAGATAAATAATTCACATTATTAGGCAATTGTTTTGCTATTGCTATCTTATTATCATTAAATGAAATAACTATTTTTTCTGGATTATTTAATTTATCCATCAGTTGTCGAGATAATGTTATTCTTTTTCCTGTTTTGGCATTTACTACTGACATTATTCCTTCTCCATTATTATTTCTATTCAATGTTTTACTTTCTGAAGCTTTGAATTGATTTAAATCAGTAATTGTTTTAGCTTCTTTAGTCTCCATTACTCTTTCTTTTTCTATAGAATCATTTATTATTTTTGATTGAATTTTATTTAACATTTTGTTATTCTCCTTTTTCTTTTGGATTCAATTTATCTCAACTTGTCCATAGACAAGTTGTTGTATTTTCTTGATTTTACTTACATTGGGCGTAGGGGCGTATTTTGCATCTTATTTACTTTATTTATAGAAAAAAAAATATCTTTTAGAGATATTTTTTAGGAAAATTTATTTTATTATGCCACTTCGCCCAACGTATTGACTTTACTTAGTTTTATTTGTCCTTACTTAGTCCTATATTTGCCCACTATCCACCCAATGTTCCTCTGTACACTGGATTATTTACTCCATCAAATCTAAAATCTCCAACTACTTTCACACATGTATGGTATCTTACATTTCCAGACTTTTTTGAAACACAATCTTCTATTCCAAGTCTTTTAGCTTCTTCTTCGAATTTCCTCCAAAATTTCTGAACGCTTATTTGAGCTAGTCCTTCCATTCCATTAGCTTTAGCCCACATTTTAAAACTTTTGTATATTACTCTATTATCTTCTCTATAACTCTTATCAGCTTTTCGAATACATTCTTCGAAAAATAATATAAATGGATTAATTTCTCTTTGATACTGACTTAATACTTCTTCTGAATTTTTAGATTCTGTAAATTTATAGTTATTCTCTTTAAGTCTTTTTAATCCCTCAATTGCCCATAAAAATATCCCTTGTAGTTCTGTTTTTAGCTTATCTTTTAAGTTTCTATCTCTATCTTCTTCTTTTACTGTATTACAGAAATTAAGTACACTTATTCTTCTCCAATATCCATAACTATTATCTCTAGTATGTGGTAGATTATTAGTAGATAATACTATTTTGGCTGTATTTCTAAATGAGATAACTGGCTTATTTTTCTGTTCAGCGTTTATAACATCTTCACCTGTAACCATTTTGAAATATTGAGTATTTATACTTTTTCCATTAGTTTCATTCTCACTACTTATGTTAGCAAGTTTATTTAATAAACATATTCTTGAAAAACCTCTATGAAGTTCATTCAAAGGAATATTAGATATATTCTCTTCTCCTATACATTCACTGATTAATTCTATAAATACTCCTTTCCCATTAGCTCCTGAACCATAAAGTAGTAGTGCTTTTTGAGCTTTAGTTTCTGCCGTCAAAAGATATCCTGCCCATTCTTGAGCAAGTTTCTCTGATTCTTCATCACCTTGAAAACTATCTTTTAAAAACTTTATAAACATAGGACATTCAGCATCTTGTAAGTAGTTGATTGGTATTTGTATAGTGCTATAAAACTCCTTATTATGTTCAACTAAAGTGAATTCTTCTAAGTCATACATTCCATTCAACATATTTATATATCTTTTATTACTATTAAACTCGCCATCATAGTAAATTATTCTTTTTAATGCTTCTATGTATTCTTTCTCTCTTTTAGTACTCCATATATCTTTATAATATTTATGAAGTAAATTTCTTATCTTTTGTAGTACACTTAACTCTTCAACTTTTGTCCATTTACCGTTTTTATAGTTATAAAAATCTCCTTTACTATAAATCAGATTAGAATTTTTTGAGATATATTCAGCAAACTTATTAGGACTAAAGCTTTTGAATTTAAATGTCTTATTACATATTGTAATTCCCATGTCATCAATTTCTTTTAATTTAGCTTCTAAAGACATCCTTACCTCCTTTTATTTTAATAATTTATCTATTATTTACTTGTACTTACATCCCTCCTTGATATTAAAACTTTCTTAAATTTGTTGTACATATTATTAATACTTATAGAAAGTTCTTAATAATGCTGTACATATAATTTGTTACGACTTCCCTTAACTTTCAAGTGGAATTATCAAAGCCTTAATTTCCTTGCCTCTATCACCTTACCTTCTTTACATCTAGGAAGTCCTTACTCTCATGCTAA
>NZ_JBCOAB010000031.1:0-33364 GCF_040227035.1 Clostridium sp. RTP31139st1_H3_RTP31139_211217 | reverse complement strand
ATAAATCAAACTTTGCTAGAAAGTTCTTAATTTCTCCGCATATATTATTTGTTATGACTTCCCTTAACTTTCAAGGGGAATTGCCAAACCCTTGATTTCCTTGCTTCTATCACCTTACCTTCTTTACATCTAGGAAGTCCTTACTCTCATGCTAATAAATCAAACTTTGCTAGAAAGTTCTTAATTTCTCCGCATATATTATTTGTTATGACTTCCCTTAACTTTCAAGGGCAATTACCGAACCCTTGATTTCCTTGCTTCTATCCCTTTACCTTTCTTTAACCTAGGAACTCCTTGTATAAAAAAAAGAGGTTTCCCTCTTTTTTTAATCTAATCTTCTTATTTTGCCATCTGAGTATACTCTATAGGCATCATTTAATTCATCTAACTCTATTATGTAAACTCCTACATTATAATATTTTCTTCCCTCTTCATCATATTGTGGTGTCTCATCAACTTCTACTCTAAGTGTATCTAACCCAGTTCTAAGACTGTAATCTTCTGCATACTCAATTGCTTTTTCTACAGTAAATTCTTCATCTTGTTTCTTTCTGTCTTCTTCACTTTCAACCTCTTTTTGTTCATAGTATAAATCTCTAGCTTGATTCTCTAACTCCATCATAGTATTCTTATCTTCTTGACTTAGTTTTTGCCAATCTGGAGTCTCCTTACTTAACTCCATAGCTTCCTCATAGCTCCCTTCATCAATTAGCCCTTGTACTTCATCTATTTTTTCTTTAAATTCTTCTCTAGTATTTTTTACATCAGATAATTCTTCTTTTAAATTATCTATTTTTTCTCTTGTTAACTCATAATCTTTATAGCTCTTATCAATTTTATCTAATATTTCTTCTTCCCAATCTATATTATCATATAATTTAATCTTATTAGAAACTAACTCATATCCATAAGCTATACTCCATAATTTTTTAAACTCTCGATTGTTAGTTTCTCCTGCTTTATCCCTAAGTACATTTTCAGCTTCACTTATCTCTCCATTATTTAAATACTCTTTAGCCTTATTTATAATAACTTTTACTTCATTATTAGATTTACCTATTGACCCAATTACTATGAAAGCTAATATTATTGCTACTCCTATTAATATCTTATTTCCCTTCTTCAATTTTTATATCTCCTTCACCCTTTTTAGATTTAAATTTCTGATAAATAAATATCACGGCAGCAATTACTGCTCCTACTTTTATTAAAAACCATAAGACTGAAAAGAATCCTAGTATTATTCCAGAAAACCAATTGGTTATAAATGCCCCTACAACACAACATACTAGCCATTCTCCAACCATTGCACCAAATCCTAGATACCATATTTCAAATATCGTATTTATCAATGCAAATATTCCTGTTCCTATTATTATTGTTGCTATTACTGCAATAGCTGTAGTTATTCCCCCTGCATCAAAAATATTCATTATTTCTTTTCTCCCCTCACACTTTTGTTTATTCCATTTTTATTTATTACTTTTTGTAACCAGTTACACGTGTATCCTAATTTTCTTGATATCTGTTTTAAGTTCTTTCCATCATAATTCTTATTTAAATAATCAATTATATATTTATCTGAATATAATCTCATTGGAAATGTTATCTGCTGACCTTTATAATTTTCATATACTTTTAGAGTTATATCGTGCTCTAAAACTTCAACCATATCTTTATAGATACCTCTGTAATTTTCACTTTTTTTACTCATATATTCTTTTTCCATCATCTCCTTTTTCTTTCACATTAAATATTACCTCCTTTCAAAAGTTTTCATAATATCGAAAAGACAAGCGATTTTACAAGGAAAAATCACTTGTTTAATGTAAAAAGAGTTAATGCTTCTTTTATTAGAAACATTAACTCTTTATCAGATTTATAATATATATTTGACTACATCAGTTAAAACGGTTGATTTACTATTTCTTTGTTGTTTTATTTTGAGTGTTATTATTTATTCTCATTTTCTGAAATCTCTGTTTTCTAGTATGTTATTGTTGCTTTCTGATATATTTCTCTTTATTGGTACATCACATTTTTATCTCTTTCTATTGTTATTATTTTATTATCTATTGTAATTTATTAGACCTTCTTAACTCTATTTATGTCAATTGGTATAGTTATTATATCTTCTTACTCAATCTATTCTCTATTCTTTTTTCATACTTTTATTTTTACTGGTATTATTGATTCTTACTTTCTTGCATATTTGTTTTTTCTATGTATTTCTCTTATTGGTATATTATATTTATATCTACTTCTATTATTTATTAGACTTTCTTAATTCTATCTATATCAATTGGTATAGTTATTATATCTTCTTCATCAACTTCTTTTGTTATTATATTCTCTTAATTGTATCTTATATATTGATTAGATTTTCTTCATCTTATTGTATCTATTTCTTATCACTTTATATCTTCTTTATTATTATTAACTTTAATTGTTATAATCTTTATTATTTCTTTATGTTATTGAAATTTCTTAATTAATTATTTTTAACTTGTACTATTCTTAATTATCTTCTTATTATATACTTCTTTCTATTATTTTTATTTACTCTTCTCATTCTTATTATTTATTTTATTTTTTATTGAAATAGATTTTTATTAATCTATTTCAATTCTTATTTTATTATAAGGCTTTAGCCCCCCTATCCCCCCGTTCCTCTTCCCGAGTCCCAAGTCCTTAGTTCCTATTCTCTAGTTCCAAGTTTCATTATTTTTATGTTTTATCATTTCAATTCTTTTTATTTTTGAGTGAAATTAGATTTTCCCTCCACATATTTTATGTTATGAATTCCCCTTGATTTTAAGTGGAATTATTGAACCTAGGATTTCCTATACCTTCAAGCTCACATGGTCTTTCATGCCTTGTTATCCTAGGTTGTAATGTTATGAAAGTATTATTTACTGATTTTTCTTTATTACCTACCAGCTTATTTAGAAAACATTCAATTTACCCCCTCTTCGCAGTTTTTCATTCATATGGCTACATTTCTTCACAGTTTCTAAAATCTCTGTTTTCTGATGTCTTATCGTTGCTTTTTAGGTGTATTTTGACTGATTATCTACTCAATTTTTCTACTTCATTTTTTATTTAGGCTACATCTTATCTCTTTTTTGATTTCAATCTTATTTATACTGGAAATATCGTCACTATCGTTACATCAATACTACTATTACAACGATATTTTCCATAAGTTTATTATTGTTATAAAAAAAATTAGCTTATTGTTATAATATCATCACAATTAATTTATTATTCTTATTAATTGTGATGATACCTTACTTCTTACTACTTCTTAGTTGTTGCTTCTATTGAAGTTGCCACAACTGTTAGTATTGTTCCAACTACTTTTATTACTGTTACTATATCCATGACTTTCTCCTCCTATCTCTTATACGTGTATATGTATGAGTAACTATCTTTTACAGGTATTAACTTTATTACATACTTACCTTCTTCAAGCTCTATGTATACTAGAGTTTCTTTATCATATCCTGTACCATTACATAGCTCTACAACTTTATTGAATTCTTCTATTAATGTGAATTGAATATAATTAAGTTCTTGTTGTAACTTCTTTAGGTCTATTAACTTCCTATTATTCAATTCAACTATTAACTCTCTATGATTCCATTGGTTAGATAGTCTTCCATCATAGAAATCGAACCTCATTACTCCAAGAAGTTCTTTACTATCATAATTAAAATACTTTTCTTTACTTAGCTTATTTATCATTTACTTGAATCTCCTTGAATTAGTATTCTGATGGAAAAAGCATTGTAGAATATTCTCCACTATCTATTACGTAAACTTTAATCTCATCTTCTATATGAATATCTTCTATCGCTATTTCATATGTGCATGAGTATTCAGGAACTTCTTGACTTTGATTTATTACAACCTTATTACCTTCTTTTCTTATCTTGAAAACCTGTAAGTAATCCAGTTCAACATTTCCTTCATCTTTTAGCTTATCAAGCATAGACCATATCATTAGTTGCAACCTTATATCTACTTCCTCATTTACTCCTCTAGTTACATATCTATTATCTTTCTTGAACATCTCTCTTTATCTCCTTATTATTGGTTTCTCAATCTTTATCTAAAAAGCAAAAAGACTATACCTTATTAACTAAGATATAACCTCTTAACAATCTACTTCAGAATATAAATATTTATTATATTCATCTTCATATACTGTTTCTGGAACAAGTCCTAATAGCTCTTCAATATTACTTCCTCTAATTAAATCTTCTATAACCTCCTCTTTACTTGTTTGCTCTATCCAATATTCAACTAATGAATCTTTATCTATTAATGAATCAACATAAATCGCATCATCAAGTAGTTCATCTAATAACCTTCTTGCAACATCTTTTAGATTAGCTGAACTTTTATAAATTATGCTATAATCATCAATCATTACATAACCTTGTTCATCTAACTCATTACACCAATTAATAACATGACCTATTGATAATTCTTCTAATCCATTACTTTTTAGATTTTGGTACATAGAAATTATCCTGTCATCAACTTCATTTTCTCCAATTTCTTTTGCTATCTTTACTGACATACTCCAATCATTTAGGAATTCCTCCTTTAACTCTTCATTGCTTATACTGTTTATTAATTTTTCTACACTACTTATTTCTTCTGTTTTTATATTCTTATATTTATCTAATACCTTCTTAATTTCTCTTATTACATATTGTTGTATTATTGAAGAAATTTCTTCATTAACTGTAATGAACACATTATCTTTATTAGACATTTATACTACCTCTTTCTATACTTTTATTTAAATGTAAAAAGCCTTAATCACTATCCTTATAGCAATTAAGACTTTTAGATTTTATTTATTTCTTGTTTTAACATTTCAATGAATTCTTCTGAAAATACTTTCTCTCTTATTGATTCTTTTATTAGCTCTATTAGTTCTAGCTCTGTTACATCAAGACTTCTTGGAATGTATGTTTCATCACCTCTTCTAGTTGCCTTGTAGACACAGAATCTTACTTCATCTCTCTTTAGTTCTTTGATGTAGATTTTCTCTATTGAGTATGTGTACTCTCCTTCTCCAACTTTTCCTTGGTTTATTATCTTACAGTACTTAGTTTCTTTGATTATCTTTTCTTCATTCTTCTTGCTCATGTTATTCAACCTTCCTATCTTATTCTAGTAGGAACTTAGAAAGTTCTTCAGTACATACTACTACCATTGAATAATCGCTTGAAAGTATATACACAATCGAAGTATAATTTATCCCTCTACTACACTCAATCATATCAATATATTCTGGTATTAATCCTTGCAACTTACCTTGTTTCAGTATTTCGATATCTACGATATTTTCTGCTATAACTACATATCCACCTAAATCAGATTCTATATCTCTATTTGCTCCATAGTTTTCATTTAGTATATCTATTGTTGCTTTTATACTTTCAATTACTTCTGATGGTATATTATTTACCTCTAGTAATTGATTTTCTTTATAAATCTTCTTCATCATCAATCCTCCCTAAAATATAAAAACTTCTATATGTAATTTAATTACACATAGAAGTTTCTTTTAAGTATATCTTTATACAATATATTATTCCTAATTATAATATATATTTATATTTTAGATTTATTCAGTAATAAAAATACTATTATGAATTACTATCTGTATTTTTTAATACACCTAATCCGCCTAATATTGATAATATCGAACCTATAAATCTATATTTTATAATAGATTGCTCTAAATAAATTAAGTAAATATTAGTATCAATGCTACCACCATGAGACTTCATAATATTCGATACTTCATTATCACCTAAATTTATACTATTCATTAGTATTATTATTCCTACAACAAAGGTAATGCCAAAAATTATTAATTTCAAATTATTTTTCTTCATAATTTTCTCCTTTATTAATTCAGAATAGATTAATATTAATCGTTACTATTACTACTCTTTTTAGATTTAACTATCAAAATAAAACCAAATATTATTAGTGAGATTGTTACTAAAAATGCCAATAAGAATGGTGTTTCATGGACATAATCTATTGCGTTAGTGTAGTAACTTCCATTTATATTCATATCCACATACTTAGCAAAATTTAAACCATATAATTCTAACGATAATAATATTCCACTTATTATAACAGTTAAATATCCCATAAACTCTTTTTTCATAGTACCTCCAGATTTATGCTATATTATACCCAATTTATGTTAGATTAAAATTATCTACTTAAAACTCCAATTTTCTTTTATTAACACTATACAGAAATATATAGTTAATATCACCCCTATAGCTGAAATGAAATAAAGAGACTGACTCAAGTAAAACCCAACTATAGGAATATAGTGTACTGCCTCATAAAATATAGGCATACTTATTAAAGATAAAATTACACTCCCTAAAATGCAGTACAGTAATTTAGTGTTTTTATTCATAATATCTCCCCCTCTTTTTTACGTCGTACTTTATTAATATTGTTAACCAAATTTATTCTACACTCTAAATTTATCTACTTTCTTTTTTACCTTCGTAATCTATTACAGAACCAATCACAATTCCAAGCAACATTCCTAATCCTGAACTAATACTAACACTAAATCCTATATTAAACTTAAAAAACATCGATAAAATAATTCCTATAAAATCACCGATAATAAACCCTATAATTAAAAGCATAGTTAAATATTTATATTCATTTTTCATCTCATATTTACATCCTTATCTGATTAAATTTTTCATTTATCTATATAATATTAAAATACATTTATTCATTACTTTATATTTTTATTATACCATATTATTCTATTTGAAATAAATATATCAAGTTACTATTTTACAGTAGATTAAATTCTTTATATAAAAAACTCTTACCTGTAATTTAATACAAGTAAGAGTTTTAATATCTTATAACATTATTCTATTTACAATTTCAGTAAAAACCTCACTTATTTATGGTATGGTTCTCCGTATCAATAGTAAGTGAGGTTTTTTATTATTTATACTAAAGAACTTAATTACACCAAACTACCTTGTTCTAACCAATTTTCAATAATTAAATTTAAACTAGAAGATCCAATACATTCTTTAAGTCTATCTTTATTTAGTTTCTCTAGCTCACTTATAACTAAAAATGCTAAATCGCCATTATCTATACTACTTAACATTTCTTTAAATAAATCCATTACATACCATCTATTATGATATAATCCAACTTCTCCAACACAGTATATTAATTTAGCCTTTATTTCATCATTATTAATTCCATAAAAAATCTCCTTAACTTTCATTCCTATACTATCTGTATAATTAAATGGCCATGATTGAGCTGTTATATTATCAACATAATTCTCAATAACTTGATAACCTAACTCCGCATCTTTATCTACTAAATCTATGATTATATCTTTAGGTAATTTCATAATCATTTCATGAATATTATCTTTCTCTTTCTCTAAATCTATTTTTGAAAGTATATTTATCAATTCTGGCAATAATTCATTGTAATCATCTGTTGTAACTATACTATCAATTATACTTCTTAAACTTTTTAAGCTTGTCCCCTGTATTATAATATCTATAGATGCATTAAAAGTATTTCTTAGCTCGCTAACTTTTTGAAATCTCTCATCTGGATTATTCATTAAACATTTCCTAACCACATATCTTAATCCTTTAGGTATTTTATTTACATCAACATTAATTCCTATTTCACCAGTTAGACATTCAAATAAAATTTTACCAATACTATAAATATCAGTTCTATGATCTATATGCTTTGCATCATTTAGTTGCTCAGGTGACATATAATAAAATGTTCCCATATACATTCCTGTCTTTGTTAATCTAGTTGTGTTTGAATCTACTTTTAATCCTAATCCAAAATCATTTATTACTAAATCTGAATCTGCATTAATTAAAATATTTTCTGGCTTTAAATCTCTATGATAAACACCTTCATTATGTAAGTATTCAATTCCATTAAATAAAGAATTAAATATTAACTTTAACCTCTCATAATCATCTTTTAATTCATCTAAAATTCCTTTTAAACTTTGCTTATATAATGGCATAACATAAAAAGGTTCATCACACTCTAAATTCTCAGTTATAACTTTTATTATATTAGGATGATTTAATATTTTTAATATCCTTACCTCCCTTTTAAATCTTTCTATAGCATTTTCATCTAAATTTTTCTTTAATTTTTTAACTGCATATATTATTTCACCTGCTTTTCCATCAATAACTCTTGCACTCTTATAGACATTACCATATCCTCCACTACCTATTTCATCATATAGATTAAATGTTGCCATAAAACCATTTCCCTTCTATAATTAAATATTTTAAAAATCAAATATTAGGTATGTTTGCTTTTTTTCACTCATAACCTCTTTGTTAATATTACTCTTATCACCGCTTCTCCTTATAATCTATGTTTTATAATTTATATACTATCATATATATTTATATAAATTTGTCTAAATTTGTCTATTATGCTTTATTTATGCTATTTTTTTGAACTCTTCTATTTATTCTAATTCTATATTACAATATCTAAATTCAATACACTCATTCCAATATTTCTTAACATAAAAGAAGAAGGAGCATCCTTTATAGATACTCCTTCTTCTTTACTTATATAATCTACTAACTTATCATTTATAGTTAAGTTTATTGAATCAACTTCTCTTAGATCATTAATTGTTATCTTAGAAATTATCATATGTAGTAACTTCTTTTTCTGCTCTCTTGACTCTTTACTATTTAACAGCCTACTGAAATTATCTAGTATACTTTTAATGAACTCATAAGATATTTCTTCACTTACATCATCAGCTAATGCAACTAATAAAGGTTCTTTTGACTCTTGTAATACTTTAGCTCTTTGATTTAGCTCATCTTTTCTAGTTAGAAATTCTTCTCTTGTTATTATGTCATCTTCGTATGCTTCAAAAATCTTTCTCTTTTTCTTATCTATGTTTTCTAGTTCCTTATCTATTCTTTCTAACTCACTCTTACTTGGATCTACTCTCTTTATTCTTTCCTTATTTATGTTTCTTACTATTGATTTAATCATTTCATCATTAGATAATACACTTGAAAGCTTATTGAACACATACTCATTAGCTTTCTCTACTCTTATAGTATTTGAATTGCATATACTTGTACCTTGATTTTTCCATGACCCACAACAATAATAAGCTATTCTTTTCTTAGTTCCATCTGCTAGTACATTAGTAGTTCTTGAAATAACCATACCAGATCCACACTTAGGACATTTTAATATTCCTGTTAATGGGTAAAATCCATCATATACTCTTGAAGGTTTACCAGATTTAGATTGAAGCATTACTTGAACTTTATCCCATGTATCATTATCAATTATAGCTTTATGAATTCCTTCTGCCACTATTGGCTCTGGATTGATGTTTCTTCTACGTTTTTCACTCCAATTCTGTCTAACATTGTACCTAACCTTTCCTATGTATACTGGATTCATTAAGATATCTCTAATTGAACCTTGTGAAAAATTGTTACCTTTTTTAGTCTTACACCCTAACTTATTTAATTTATTAGTAATTGCCTTATATCCTTTTCCACTAGCATACTCATTAAATATTATCCTTACTATTTCAGCTTCCTCCTTATTTATCTCTAGCCTTGATTTTCTTCTCTTATTATTTTCAGTACCTTCCATTGGTACTAAGTCATAGCCCAGAACACGGTTACCACACCATTCTCCTGATCTAGCCTTAGCACACATGGAAACTTTTACATTTTGAGAGATTGTCCCACGCTCAAACTCCCCAATCATTGCCATCATCTGCATTTGCATTCTTCCTACATGTGTAGTAGTTTCAAATGGCTCTGAATAAGACTTAAATGTAACATTATTTTTCTCTAGTAAATCCATTATTTTAAGTACATCTGCAAGCTTACGACTGATACGGTTTAGCTTCCAACTCACTACCATATCTACTTTTCTATCTTCTACATCTTTCAATAATGCTTTTAAAGCTGGTCTGTTCTTAATATTTTTACCACTTATTCCTCTATCCGAGTAACAATTAAAGACTTCTAATCCATTCTTGTTACACCAATCAATGAGCAATCTTTCTTGCTCATCTATACTGTACCCAGTTTCTGCCTGTTCTGTCGTACTTACACGACAGTAAATAGCTATTCTTGGAACTCTATTGATTCTTTTTATTAATTCCTGTATTGAATTATCCATTGTTACATAATTATTAATCATCTTACAACTCTCCCTCACTATTAAATTATCAAATTTATAATATATATCTATTAATTTAGATATTTTCTAAAACTAAATATTACTACCTATTATTATGTATTTCTCCAATTAATATTAAGAGTAAACTTTAAAGTTAGTCTCTTAATATTAATTGAATGTATTACTTTTATTTTAATCTTCCATAAAAGACATATAGAAATCAAACTCTAGCTTAAAACTTTCACTAATAAATCTATCTAGCTTTTCACATAAGAAACTTACATAGTGTTCTATATATTCATATATAGATACTAAAGAACTAAAGAATATTGTTTCTCCAGTAAATATATTAAATTTTACTTCGTTGCTATTTATATTAAAATTACTTACTTGAAAATGTAAGTAATTTTCTAGCTTATCAATATCTATATCATTAGATATTTCATTAACTGGAATAGTTAAAGTTATAGTATCACATCCCAATTGATTTCCCTTTTCCCACAATCCTCTATTTTCTACATCTAAACTCATATTAATTGATACATTTTCTTTCATTATTTTATTTATATTTATCATTTTTATCTCTCCTCAAGTTATAATTATCTAAATATAGGTACCCTAGTTTTTAACTAAAGTACCTATATAACCTCTAAAAGTTCATTAAGTCCTCTTCACTTGTAATTTCCTGCTGTGGAATAACTTCATTTGCTTTACTTCTTATATACTCCATGCTCATTTCTTTATTTTTCTCCATTTCTGAATACTTCTTTTCCTTTAACTTATTATCATAAGCTATGATAATCTCTCCTTCCTCAACATTATAGATATTAGTAACATTGATATATTCACCAGAATCCTTAACTTCATTTTCTAATTCTATTACTACTTCCTTACCTATTATTTCATTTTCATCAAATGCCTCACATTCATTGAATATATTAAAGCCTTCTGCTTTAATAGCCTTAATTAATTTATAAAATAAATATGTATTCCATGGTGCTATAAGCATATATTGTTTTACTTCTGTTCCATCCTCAAGCTCAAATGTTATGTATCCTTGTTTAAATACATTTCTTTTTATAGCCTTTCTACCATTTGATTGATAGCCTACTATTCTGCATTTCTTACATCCTACTTCTATTTCTGTAATTCTTCCATCTCTCTTTATAGTTGCCATGTTTATCTCTCCCTCTAATCTTATTGATTTTCAACTTTATTTATTGATGATATTCTTTCATCCAACTTATAAACCATTCACTATTCATTATCTCTTCTTGCTCTTTTAGTGTTACATCTTCTTCTCTTATACTTGCTGAATATTCTAATGCTAATCTCTCTAACTGACTATTAATGCTCACTATGTATTCCCCCTAAAATTATTTTAGTTTCACTAAGCATTGAACTTATTCGGATCAATGCTTAGTAGATTATTTAGTCTTCTTCTAACTCCTCTAGCTTTGAAGCTAGTATGTACAATCTTATCGTTTCTGTTATTGCATCAATTATGTCTTCTGTTGTTAATTCATTCATACTTATACCTCTCATTTAAACTATAGTTACTATTGCTACTACATGATTTTCATATCTAATGTACTTAACTTCTGAAAATGTAATTGAAGTTCTCGTACTAAAATCTAAGTCATATTTATCTACTATCTCTTTAACTACTCCTGCTGAATAGATAACTCCTTTTGTTTTTGAGTAATTAACCTTTAAATAATTCTCATTGTTAGGTAATTGTTCTCCTATAGCAATTTTTTCATCTGCGAATGAAATTACTACTCTTTTAGGATTACTTAGCTTATCCATCATCTCCTTTGCAAACATTAGCCTATTTACTGTTTCAGATTTTACTATTGATAGTATTCCAGAATCAGTTGTTCTCCAAGAACTTTGCTTTGCTTCTGATGCTTGGAATTCCTCTAATCCATTGTATTCTAATTCTACTTTCGGTTCTCTTGGCTTCCATATCTCTTCCTTTTTTACCGCCTTTTCTGTTCTCTCTTTCCCATCCACATCATTCTCCTGATTTTCTCTTGTCATTGCTTTTCCTGTTATTGATGGTGCTTGTCTTCTTTTTACTACTGCCATTGTTTTTATCTCCTTTTCTTCACATTATTTTTTCTTCCTCATTACCTTACTTGTCTTACTGGACTTTATTATGTATCTTTCTAGGATTCATTTTATGTATCTTTTCCATTGATTTATCTTAGTTGGACGTATGGACGCATATTTATCACCTCCTTTCTCTATCTAATTTCTTTTATTTAGAAAATCTCTTTTAGGAGATTTTCTAAATTTACTTAGTCCTTACGCCCTATTTATTGATTTATCTTTCTTGAATCCATTCCAACTTAATCCTAACTTAACCACCTAACTGTCCTGCTATCCTAGAGTCAGCTAAAGAAATTCTAAAATCTCCAATTATTCTTACCCCTGTATGGTATCTAAAAGCATTTGACTTTCCACTTCTACAGTCATAGCCTAATGATTTAGCGTACTCCTCAAACTTCTTCCAGAACTTTTGAACACTTATTTTAGCTTGTCCTTCCATTCCATTTGCTCTAGCCCATTCCCTGTAGGTGTTATAAATAATTTTATTATTCTCCTTATGAGTACTTTCACATTTAATAACACATTGCTCAAAGAATAATATCATTGGATTTAATTCCTTCTCATACTGTTTAAGTAAATCATTAGAACTTTTACACTCTGAGAATTTATAGTTATTTTCTTTAAGTCTTTTCAGTCCTTCTAATGCCCATAGGAATATAGCATCTAATTCACTTCTAAGCTTGTCCTTTAAATGCATATCTCTATCTTCTTCCTTTACTGTATTAGTAAAATGAAGCATACATAACCTTCTCATAAGTGCATATCCCCCATCATTTGTGTGAGGTAGATTATTAGTTGTAAACACTAATTTAACTGTAGGTTTAAAGTTAAATACAGGTTGATGCTTTTGTTCAGCATTTATATTATCTTCACCTACGATAGCCTTTAGGTATTGGGTATTAAAACTCCTACCATTGAATTCGTTTTCATTGCTGATGTTAGCTAGCTTCCCATATATACATACTCTTGAAAATGGTCTATGTAACTCATTCATTGCTATACTAGATATATTATCTTCACCTATTAACTCGCTAATGATGTCAATGAAGACCCCTTTTCCATTTTTGCCCAGTCCATATAGTATTAGTGCTTTTTGTGCTCTTGTTTCTGCTGTAAGTAAATATCCAGCCCATTCCTGTGCTAGATTTATTGCTTCCTCATCACCTAAAAAGCATTGACCTAAAAACTTCTTAAAATTAGGGCAATCTATATCTCTTTTTAGAGTTATCGGTAATTGAATACTACTATAGAATTCAGGCCTATGTTCAACTAATGTGAATGTCTCTAAATCAAACATTCCATTTAAAAGATTTATATATCTCTTATTAGCATTTAAGTCTCCACCGTAATAAACTATTCTCTTAAGAGCTTGTATATATTCATTTTCAATTTTCAAAGACCAGATATCATCAAAGTATGTATGTAACTTATTTCTTAACTTTTGGAATAAGTACATATCATCCAGCTTCTTCCACACTCCATCTTTATATACATAAAAATAATCTTTATTGTTGATTATCTTTAAGTTATCTGCTATGTATGAAGCAAACTTATTTGGACTAAAGCCTTTTACTTTTTCTGATTTAGGAGATATCTCTATCCCCATGTTTTCAATTTCTTTTAATTGTTCTTTTGAAAACATTTCTTCCCTCCTTACTTGTTAAGCAAAGTAAGGTAATGACTTTATGGGCTTATTTTAATATAAGTCATTTCTATTCACAAACGCTCAATTTAGCTATTTTTCGTCATCTAATCAAAAATACTTTTTTTCCCATTTTTACTTTATATGTATTTTATGTATTTATTTTTAATTTAAGTATTAATTATCCTTGCCAGGACTTCCTTGCTTAAAAATTTTAAGATTTTTTATGCCTAGAATTCCTAGTCTCCTTTTTTTTGTTTTTTTGTATATTAATTACATATATTTCAATATAATTGAATTGATAATCTATATCAATTATGAACGAACTCTCTTTTTCGTAAACATAAAAAAATTATAATTTTAATAAAAAAAATAAAGTCTTTTCCTACATAAATAGGCTAAGACTTTATCTTTTTTTACTGGATTTCAACTAACTCTTCATTAGAATACAATTTATAATTAGCTAATATAGTGTGGTCATCGAACTTTATCCAGTCTTTATCCTTTGCTACAACATCAAAGTACTTTTTACCATTATCATCAGTTTTTAAATCTGATGTTATTTCATAAAAATTACGACTGTTTCCATTATCATTATTTAATTTGTCTATTATTTTTTGTGCTACTTCTTTTGAAAAATTATTTTCTTGATTTTCCTTCTTACTTTGTTCTTCTTGCTCATTTTTTATTTTCTCTTCTTCATCTTGCTTCTTCTGTTCTTCTTTTCTCTCTTCTTTCACTTGTTCACTATATAATTCCATTGCTTGTACATGTAAATCGTACATAGTGTTTTTATCTTTTTGCTCTATATGTTGCCACTCTGATGTTTCTTCACTTAACTCCATAGCTTCTTTGTAATTACCTTTATCTATTAAACCTTTTACTTCATCAATTTTTAATTTAAATTCTTCCCTAACTTTCTTTGTAAATAATAATTCTTCTCTTAAATTATCTACATCTTCTTTTAACTTATTATATTTTTTATAACTATTATCAATTTCATCAAGATACTTTAATCCTGCTTCTAAATTTGCTGTTTGAGCATTTTGATAACTATTAACTATATTCCATAACTTATCTATTTTTTTATTATTACCATCAACTACTGTATACAATAACTCTCTAGCTTTTTCATAATTACCTTCATTAATAGCTATTTCTGCATTCTTTATAACCATTTTTGCTTCATTATTATTTTTACCTATTAATCCAATTATAAATAATACAACAACTACCACTATACCTATTAATATTTTTTTACTCTTCATTATTAACCTTCTCCTCTCCTCCTAATGTATTATTTTTACCTTTAACCTTTGAATAAATAAATATTGCTATACTTCCTAATACCCCAATAACTACAACTAATTTTATTAGAAACCATAATACAGAAAACAATCCCCCAACTATTCCACTTAAAAAATTAACAATAAATGCTGCTACTATAACACATCCAAGCCATTCTCCAATTAAAGCTCCCCAACCAAAATACCAGCATTCAAATATTGTATTTATTCCTATAAATATTCCTGTACCTATAAGTAATGTAAATACTAAAGCTATAGTTGATACAATCCCTCCTACATCAAAAACATTCATTAATTTTCATCCCCTCTTGATACTATTTTATTTTTATTTATTATTGCTTGAACCCATCTCTCAGAATAGTCAAGTTCTTTAGCTAATTGCCTTACATTCTTTCCATTATAATTTTCTTTTAAATATCTAATTACATATTCCATTGAATATAGCTTTTTAGGAAAATTAAATTGCTGACCCCTAAATACACTATGTATTTCTCTTGTAACCCTTTCTCCCATATGCTCAAAGATGGTCGAATATACTCCATTAAAATGCTCCTTTCTTATATCCATATATTAACTTCACCTCCTATAAAAAATAATAACTACTTTAAAATGATTATTCATGCGAATAAATCATTGAAAAATTCATTAAAAACTTACTAATAATTAAGTTAAAATTTAATATAAAAAGAGTTAATGCTTCTTTCATTAGAAACATTAACTCTTTATCAAATTTATAATATATATCTGAACATATCAGTTAAAACAGTTAATTTGTTTTTTTTATTTATGTTTTTCTTTTTGAATGCTACTCTTATTCACATTTTATGAAATCCCTGTTTTTTGATATGTTATTGTTGTTTTTTGATCTATTACTCTTTATTGGTATATAGATTTTTTATCTATTTACTCCACTTAAAGTTTGTATTACATTTTGATTTATTAATCTTTAATTACTGGATATTATATTCATTAATTATCAATTCTTTTTATCATTATATCTGATTAATTATCTATTATTATAATTCTTATATTATACTGAATATTTATTTACTTCTTTCTTCTATTCTTTATTGTTATCTTTCTATTTATTAATTTCTTTTTATTGTTTTTAATTGAAATAGATTTTTTATTAATCTATTTCAATCCTTATTTTCTATTAAGACCTTAGCCCCCCTATCCCCCCGTTGCCCTTTCCCGGTACCGAGTTCCCTATTTCCAAGTTCCATTATTTATATGTTTTATCTTTTGGATTCTTTTTATTTTTTAGTGAAATTAGCTTTTCTTCCAACTTCAACATCTCATAGTATTTCATGCCTTGATCTACTAGTTTACATAGTTATGAATCTATTATTTACTGATTTTTCTTTATTCATTACTAGATTATTATTAAAACATTCGATTTATCCTCTCTTTGCGTTTTTTCATTCCTATTACTACATTTCTTCACCTTTTCTAAAATCTCTGTTTTCTGATGTGTTATCGTTGCTTTTAGGACATATTTATCTAGATTACCTACTCAACTTTTTCTACTTCATCTTTCTTTGTAGTTAAGTTACATCTTCTACATTATACTTTCAATCTTTTTCTTACAGAAAATATCGTCACTATCGTTACATCAACACTCCTATTACAACGATATTTTCCAGTAGTTTATTATTGTTATAAAAAAATTAGCTTATTCTTATAATATCATCACAATTAATTTATTATTTTATTTATCGTGATGATATTATATTTCATACTACTTCTTAGTTGTTGCTTCTATTGAAGTAGCTACAACTGTTAGTATTGTTCCAACTACTTTTATTACTGTTACTATATCCATGACTTTCTCCTCCTATCTCTTATACGTATATATGTATGAGTAACTATCTTTTACCGGTATTAACTTTATTACATACTTCCCTTCTTCAAGCTCTATGTATACTAGAGTTTCTTTATCATAACCTGTACCATTACATATCTCTACAACTTTATTGAAATCTTCTACTAATGTGAATTGAATATAATTAAGTTCTTGTTGTAACTTCTTTAGATCTATTTCTCTTCTATTATTCAATTCAATTATTAAATCTCTAGGATTCCATTGGTTAGATAATCTTCCATCATAGAAGTCGAACCTCATTACTCCAAGAAGTTCTTTACTATCATAATTAAAATATTTTTCTTTGCTTAGTTTATTTATCATTTACTTGAACCTCCTTCAATTAGTATTCTGATGGAAAAAGCATTGTAGAATATTCTCCACTATCTATTACATACACCTTAATCTCATCATCTAGCTGAACATCTTCTAGCTCTATTTCATATGTGCATGAGTATTCAGGAACTTCTTGACTTTGCTTTATTACAATCTTATTTCCTTCTTTTCTTAGATTGAAAACCTGTAAGTAATCCAGTTCAACATTTCCTTCATCTTTTAGCTTATCAATCATGCTCCACATTATTAGTTGTAACCTTATATCTACTTCATCATTTACACCTCTAGTTACATATCTATTATCTTTCTTGAACATCTTTATTTCTCCCCTTATTATTAGTTTTCATCTTTATCTAAAAAGCAAAAAGGCTATACCTTATTAACTAAGATATAACCTCTTAACAATCTATTTCAGAATATAAATATTTATTATATTCATCTTCATATATGGTTTCTGGAGCAAGTCCTAATAGTTCTTCAATATTACTTCCTCTAATTAAGTCATCTATTACATCTTCCTTACTAGTTTTCTCTATCCAATATTCAACTAATGAATCTTTATCTATTAATGAATCAACATAAATCGCATCATCAAGCAACTCATCTAATAGCTCTTTTGCAACATCTTTTAGATTAGCTGAACTTTTATAAATTATGCTATAATCATCAATCATTATATAACCTTGTTCATCTAACTCATTACACCAATTAATAACATGACCTATTGATAATTCTTCTAACCCATTACCTTTTAGATTTTGGTACATAGAAATTATCCTGTCATCAACTTCATTTTCTCCAATATCTTTTGCTATCTTTACTGACATATTCCAATCATTTAAAAATTCCTCTTTTAGTTCTTCATTACTTATGCTGTTTATTAAATTTTCTATACTTGTTATTTCTTCTGTTGTTATACTCTTATATTTATCTAATACATTCTTAATTTCTCTTATTATATATTGCTGAATTATTGAAGAAACTTCTTCATTAACTGCAATGAATACATTATCTTTATTAAACATTTATACTCCCTCTTTCTATACTTTTATTTAAATGTAAAAAGTCTTAATCACTATACTTGTAGTAATTAAGACTTTTAGATTTTATTTATTTCTTGTTTTAACATTTCAATGAATCCTTCTGAAAATACTTTCTCTCTTATTGACTCTTTTATTAACTCTATTAGCTCTAGTTCTGTTACATCAAGACTTCTTGGAATGTATGTTTCATCACCTCTTCTAGTAGCTTTGTAAACACAGAATCTTACTTCATCTCTCTTTAGTTCTTTGATGTAGATTTTCTCTATTGAGTATGTGTATTCTCCTGCTCCAACTTTTCCTTGGCTTTTTATCTTGCAGTACTTAGTTTCCTTGATTATCTTTTCTTCACTCTTCTTACTCACATTAATTCTACCTCCTTATCTTATTCCAGTAGGAACTTAGAAAGTTCTTCAGTAGTTACTACTACTATTGAAAAATCACTTGAAAGCAAAAATAGTGAAAAAGTCCAATTAACTTCTTCACTACATTCAATGATATCAGTATATTCTGGTACTAGACCTTTTAATTTTTCTTGCTTAAATATTTCGATATCTACTATATTTTCTGCTACAAGTACATATCCACCTAAGTCATTATATATATTTCTATTTTGTCCATAATTATCATCTAGAATTTCTATAATTTCATATATACTATCTATAACTTCTTCTGGATAATTTATAACTTTTCTTAATTGCTCCTTACTAAATATCTTTATCATTTATAAAACCTCCTAAAATTTAAAAGAAGTTGTTAATAATATAATTCTATTAACAACCTCTTTCAAAAATATAATATATATTTATTTTAATTATAAAAATTTAATCTATTATCTACTAACCTATCTTACAATAGTCAATATATTCTTTAATTTGTTCTATTATCATATTTTTTGAATATTGCTCCATGTAATTCCAATCAGGTTTATTATTTTCATCTACTGGTAACATAATTACTTCTCTGTTAATTCTTTTATCATTTATTTCTCTGTTAAAATTATATTTTTCTTGCAATCTAGAAATAATAGGTAGCATAAATAAATACATATACTCTGTTAAATCTTTATTTTTCAATTTAGTTATATGGTCACTAGCAACAAATTCATATGGATGATAAAATGCTTTACCTACAGTTCCACTATTAGCAATAGAGATACACTTTTCATATATTCGTACTTTCTCAGAATTTGAAATAAAATTATCCACACCATTATTTTCTCCTGACGAAGATATATATGGTCTATTTCCAGATAATTGATTAGCTTTAGTTAATCTCTTACCTCGTTTTATTTCTGAAAATATATCTCTAAAATAAAACGACTTCCATACTTTTTCGTCTAACTTTGGAATTTCTTTATACACTATTGATTTCAGTTTATACTCTGCATATTTTTTATATTCATTTAATTGTTTTACCTCAAGTTGTTTAATATACTCTTCCATAAACTTATAATCAGGATTACCTTCCCAATCTACCGGCAAAAGAATTATTAAACTATCAGTATTATCACAACAATTGTTACCATAAGAAAATTTAACTGCCTGACTATTTATCAAAGGACAAATAAATTTTAAAATTTCTTTATTACATGCCTCTCCTATAAATTCTAAAGCTTTAACTCTAGTTCCAATATAAAAGTCAACACCTTGCACATGTGCATAGAAATTCCCCCTATCTGCTAGACTTATAGTTCTATTACAATCAAACTTTCTCTTTCCCTTAATTTCCTTTGTATATGTAGCCACTCCATTATTATTTATACTATGACTTATTACTGGAATCTCACCTTTTTCTAACCTAGAAAGAATCATATCTCCCCCAGTATATATATTAAACAAACTTCCAAGTTCAAAGCTTTTCCATTCTCTTTCTTGTAAATTTATCACTCTTTATCACTCCTAAATAAATACCCTTTTCCGTGACTTATCATATTAAATTCAAAAGTTAAATAATCTGCTATACTATTTTTAAATTCATCATAATTTGGTATTTCATCATTATAATAATAATACGAATGTAGCCATTCATCCTTAGCCTCAACTGTAGTTTCTACCATAAATTTAGTTGGATAGTTTGTTATCTTTCCAAACCAACAATCAAGAAGATAAGCTTTTCTATCCTTTGCCCTCTCTGTTTCTACTAATCCAATATGCTTTTTCACCTCAAATCCATCATCTTCAAAGTTTATAAATTTTACCTTTTTATCTTTTGGATGTGGTTCTCTTGCCGTAAAAATTGCAATACACGGAACTGTTCCAACTCTATAAAAAGTATTTTTATTTAAACTAATAACACCTTCAAGCGTATGTTCACTAAATATGTCCTCCTTTACTAATTTATCTTCAGCTGTCTTACCAGTCATTGTTGAATTAGGTACAATAACAGCACACCTTGCCCCTTCGGTCATACTATTTAATAGTTGCCTAATATAACATAACTCCGAAAGATGTGCTGTTTCCTTATTTTTAGCCTGTGAATAAGGCGGATTCATTAATCCTACAGTAAATTGCTTCAATTGTAGCTCAGCACAATCTTGCTCTAAAAAGTTTTCACAAATTAGATTAGATTGACCATCTCCCCTAAGAATCATATTTGTTGTAGCTATTGCAAACATATCATCTCGTATTTCTATTCCATATATTTGCTTCTTCTTTATACTTTTTCTCTTATTATTGTCTTTTGCTTGTTCCAACATATGATGCATTCCAGCTACCAAAAATGACCCAGTACCACAACAAGGGTCAAATATTACATCATCTTTTGTCACTTCCAATAACTCGCAAAATAATTTTGTAATATGACTTGGAGTTAATACAACCCCTAAACTTTGACCATCCCCCCCTGAGTAAGAAACAAATTCACCATAAAACCTACCCAAATAGTCTTCTGCTGAACTTGTTGAAATTATTGTTTTAAAAATATTTTTATTTATAAATTCAGCATAAAACTTAAGAGGTGTCTTTCCTAACTCAGCATTCACAGTATTAAGTTGAGGTCTATCTTTTATTAATGTAAACTGATGCATTATTCTATCTTTCTTTGTTTCTGGAGAAACATTTGCACGTTTAATATTTGATTTTAACTTTTCATATAATTTATCTCCATCGCTATTACCAGCTAAAGTATCTCCTATTAAACTATCTAATGAAAATCCATATTCTTGCTCTCTCAACGCAAGTAAAATAGCTGAAACAACTAACGGTTTCTCATCTTCACCTAATCCTCCATAATTCCTTAAATATTCATGCAGTTCCTTAGCTTTTTTTAAAATATCATTTAATTCAATATCTTCTGGTGGAGTTTCTTCTAATACTATTCTTTTATAATAATTCTCAATATTTACTTCATTAAAATTTTCAAAGGTCTCCACTTCTGGTAATTCCTTATATCCTGAATTATCAACAAAAATAGGTTTAATAATATGATGTTTTTCATCCCCAGAATTTCCAAACGCAAAAACCTTTTTATAACTAGTTCCATCTAAAATCTTTTTTGCATAAAATACTGCTCCGTTCATAGCATATTTTTGTGTTGCCTCTACACTAAAACTTAATGTTCCATCTTCATCATTTAGCCTATGAAATCTACGGTCTTTTTTATCCTCCATTACTAATACATAATCCTTAACTACAGCAACAAACTCCGGATAGCCCTCATTACCTAATTGATTTTTAGATGCAGTTTTAAGCGCTCTATCAATATCAATTAATCTACTCCCTTGTGTATCAACATTTATTTTTGCTTCTTTTAATAAATCATATATAAACAAATCAAAATTAGCTTCCTTTTTAGCCATATATATCCTCCCAATAATAAACTTATCAACTCATAAACTATTAATTTACTTAGATATTATTATATAAAACTTATAGTTTATAATCAATTTATTACATTTTTATTTACCACAAGGCTGTTTACAATTTCAGTAAAAACCTCCTTTACTTATGGTACGGTTCATTCTTCATTATTCTAAAAGCTCTATAAATTTGTTCCAATAACATTACCCTAAACAACTGATGTGGGAAAGTCATCTTAGAAAAACATATCTTATAATTTGCTCTCTTTATTACATCCTGAGATAATCCAAGACTACCACCTATAACAAAAGTTATGTTCGAATTACCCATAACCCCTTGAGTCTCAATAAACCTTGAGAACTCCTCAGAGGTCATTTGTTTAGCATTTAAATCCATTGCTATAACAAACATATTATCCTTTATCTTAGATAAAATAAGCTGTCCTTCCTTATCCTTAATTTGAAGCTCTTCCTTTTCAGATGCATTATCAGGAGTTTTTTCATCTGGAAGTTCTATAATATCAATTTTACAATACCTAGTTAATCTCTTAGAGTATTCATCAATAGCCTGCTTCAAATACTTTTCCTTTAGCTTTCCTACAGAAATAACTGTTATATTCATCACTTTCTCCTCCTAAGTAAAATATTTCAAAACCTATTTATTATTCCTTGAAAGTATCAACATCAACAATAGTAGTATCCTTACTTATATACGTACTCTTAGGTATCAATACATTCAAAGTATCATTTTTAAAAACAGCCCTAATTCCACTAGGATCTGCATTTTCTACATAATAATCCTCATTTATATCTCCACCAGCTTGAACTACAGCTACAGCTATATTCTGGTTATTACTATAAAACATATTTCTCTTAACTTGTAAAGTAATATAATTATTATCATACTCCAAGTTAATATTCTCTTTCTTAGTCCCAGGCAAATAACATTGAATAGTATACCCCCTCTTATGCTCTTTAAATTGTACCTCAACCGGGGCCATATTATCTATATTTTTCACTAAATTATCCATAAAATCACTATTAACAATATTATTTACAACATTATCTACAATATTATCAATTACATCCATATTATTAGCTATAGTATTAAATGTAGTCGAAAATATATATGGAAATATATTAAGCATATAAGCACCTCCAAATAAATAATTGTACTATTATAATTTATTTATCTAGCTTGCTATTTGACACTAAATCATTCTTTCATTAATACAAAAAAGAGCTTTGATATCAAAGCTCTTTTAAACTAAGTAGAAATTACTTTCCACAACATTTCTTATATTTTTTTCCGCTTCCGCATGGGCAAGCATCGTTTCTTCCAACTTTGTTTTCATTTCTTACGCTGCAAGATTCTCTGTATTGCTTTTGAATTTCTTTTCTCTTTTCAGGTGAGAATATAGCATCCCATTGTGGTAAGTTATATAAATATTCAGCCTTAGCTTCTAACATATTAAAGAATAGTTTTTCTAAGTTTATATCTAATACTAATTCATCATTTGAGTTTAAAGCTTCTAAATCATATTGATTATTTAAACTATCATTGATTCCATCAACGAATCCCATTATGAATTCTTCTGAAGTTTCATACTTCTTAGCAAAATCTGCAATTGTAATCTTCATAGCTTCTTTGCTATTAGCTAATAAATCCTTATATATAGCAGTTTCAATCTTAGTATATTCATTCCAGAAAGCTGCTTCACCTTTAGTCTTAACGTATTCTACGACCATATCTGTCCATTGTTTATATAAACTCATATTCATTTCTCCTCTTTCTTCTCTTACGATTATATAAAAATTATACTAAATATTATGTACATTTTTCAACATATAATATTAAGCCATTTTGACTTCATACTTAGCTTCTTTTTCGCAATATGTACATTTGTATCCTGTAATTTCATTAATTACAGGATATGTTTCTTTGCCATCTATAACTTCATCCATTGCTTCATCCATATGTTCTTCACATGCATATAATTTTTCCATACTTTTCACCTTCTACTTTAATAAATTAATTTTTTATAAAGTAATAAATTCACTTGGATTATGCCTATTGGCTAAACTTAAATCTAAATCTGAACCAACCTTAATACCATTAGCAGTTAGTATATCTCTTACTGTAAGCTCTGCTAACTCCGGAGTATTATTAGTATTGCTTAAATGACCTAATATAATATTTTTTCCTAAGCCATTTTTTAATATCTTAACAATTGCTTCTCCACAATCTTCATTAGATAAATGACCATATGCTTCTTTTATCCTTTGCTTCAAGCTATAAGGGTATGGACCAAAGTCTAGCATTCCAGGATTATAATTGCTTTCAATTAAAATAACATCTGAATCTTTGATATTATCTTCAATCTCCTTTGTAAAAGTCCCAAAATCAGTTGCTACACTCGCCCTCTTATCATTAAGATTAATTGTATATCCTACTGGTGCTGCCGCATCATGGGGAATAATAAAGGATTTAACTTCTATATCCTTTATTGAAACTACAGATCTTCTATCCATAACCTTTATATTATGCTCTTTTATCTTTCCAATGGTTCTTTCCATTTCGACCCAAGTATCTTGTGGTGCATAAATAGGTATATCATATTTTCTAGATAAAACTCCTACACCTTTAATGTGATCGATATGCTCATGAGTTATAAAAATTCCATCTAATTCACTTGGATTTTGCCCAATTTGCTTTAACGCTTCATCTATTTTCTTTCCAGGTAATCCAGCATCAATTAAAATTTTAGCCTTTTCTGAACCTACAAAAATACTATTTCCACTACTTCCACTATATAATGAGCAAAAATTCATTTAAAATTCCCCCAAGCTTATTTTTCTATTCTTCTTATATCTGCGCCTAGTGCTCTGAATTTATCTTCAATATGAGGGTATCCTCTATCAATATGTTCTATTTCAGAAATTTCAGTTTCTCCTTTAGCAACTAAACCAGCTATAACCATAGCTGCTCCAGCTCTTAAGTCTGTAGCTACAACTTTAGCTCCATTTAATGAATCAACACCATCTATGATAGCAGTTCTTCCTTCAACCTTTATTTCAGCACCCATTTTCTTTAATTCATCAGTATGCTTGTGCCTGTTTTCCCAAATGCTTTCTGCAATTAAACTTCTTCCAGCAGTAATGCTTAATAAAGTTGACATAGGTTGTTGTACATCTGTTGGGAACCCTGGATATGGTGCAGTCTTAACACTAACACCCTTTAAAGGTTTATCAACAGTAACTCTTACGCTATCGTCACCTTCTTCAACTATAGCTCCCATTTCCATAAGTTTAGCTGAAATAGACTCTAAATGTTTTGGAATTACATTCTTTATAGTTATATCTCCCTTTGTAGCAGCTGCTGCTATCATGAAAGTTCCAGCTTCAATTTGGTCTGGTATAACACTATAATTACATCCTACTAATTTCTTAACTCCTCTTACTCTTATAACATCTGTTCCAGCACCTTTAACATCAGCACCCATAGTATTTAAGAAGTTAGCCACATCTACTACATGTGGTTCTTTAGCAACATTTTCTAATACAGTTGTTCCTTCTGCCATAGTTGCTGCAATCATTACATTTATTGTAGCTCCAACTGAAACTACATCGAAGAAAATATTTGCTGCATGTAAATTTTCAGCGTTAACACTTACAGCTCCATGTTCTATAACAACTTCAGCTCCTAAAGCTTCAAATCCTTTTATATGTTGATCTATAGGTCTTACCCCTATAGGACATCCCCCTGGAAGTTCAACTTTAGCTTTTTTAAATCTTGCTAATAACGCCCCTATAAAATAATATGACGCTCTCATTCTTCTTACATCTTCAGTACATGCATTAACTGTTGTAATATCTGAAGCATCAATTTCTAACGTATTACTATTTAATTTATTTACTCTACATCCTAAACTAGCTAATATTCTTTCTAAACAATGTACATCTTCTATATCTGGTATATTATCAATAATACATCTTCCTTCGCTAGCTAAAATAGCTGCCGGCAAAATAGCAACTGCTGCATTCTTAGCTCCGTTAATTTCTACAGCTCCTTGCAATGCTTTGCCTCCATTAATGATTAATGTTTCCATCCTATTCACCCTTATCCAAATTTATATATATATTAATTTATCCTATAATATAAAAATTTATCCATTTTTTGTTTTATAAGGTATTTTTTAAAATTTTCCCTTATATTTTTTAGTCAACACTATTGATTATAACATAAAGTATGCATGAGTTAATAGGGTTTTTTCTTCCAAAATCCCTTATTTTTAAACTTTACCATGAGTTATTAGCAAATATATAAATTGTCAATTTAAGTTTATATATGATATAATTTAATATAAAAGTATCATACAAAATTTAACTTGTGAGGTTATAACATGAAATATTATTTGGTAGCATTATTTGATGATGTATCTTATAAAAACTTAAGTCCGATTCAAAGAAGTTTGTCAAAAAGATTTAGAGCAAATAGGAACTCTCCTATCCCATATATACCCTTAGAGGTTATAGAAAATCCTAATATAGATAAACTAAATACTGTAATGGATAAAATTCTAAAGCCATATAAAAATTTTAAAGTAGAGCTGTCATCAACTGTAACACTTTGCGATTCAAATAAAACTCTCAACTTAAAAATTGAAAACATAGGATATATAAAAAAAATAGATAGATTAATTGCTGATAACTTAAAACTTTATGGTTTTAATATAAAAGGTGGAAATGATGAATTACATCTTTCTTTAGCTAATATAAATTATCTAAATAAGGATAATAAGAAATTTGATTCAGTTGTTGAGTATAAACCTAGCATCTCAACATTAAAGGTTAATAGAATTGAACTTTGGAAAATTTCTAATAATCGTAGAGAAACTTTAATTCAAACATATCCCTTAAAAACAATTTAATATATTTTTTTGTGAATTTAAGGGGCATTTTCTTTAAAATGCTCCTTTTTTTATTGAAACGTATTAAAATCATAATTGAAATTTTATTTTTTTGTATTCGTTTACTGACCTTTTCAAGAATTAATAATTTCTGTAAAATATATTATATTAATCCTAGTAGACAGGGAGGACACTTATGAACATTTTACCAATTGTGGAATTACAAAAAGAAAAAAAACATGGACTTTTAATTAATAAAGATCTCTCACAATACAAATTATGGGCAAGGAAGCATCTTGAACTTCAAGTAAAATTAAGCTCACTTGCAGAAGAAACTAAGTGTTATAAATACTGGATAGATGACGGCTTAAATTTAAATAAAGAAACTGTATTTATCAAATATGCTGATTTTCTTACACATGTGATCAACTTAGGTATAGATAAGCATTATATTGAAAATTATGAAGTATTACTTAGACCTAACGATTATTGCTTAAGCGATCAATTCTTAAATCTATATATAGATATTAATGATCTAATAATCTCACCTTCTACAGATCACTTCTTTACCCTACTAGAAGATTCTCTTAGTCTTGGAGTAACTTTAGGATATTCAGAGGAAGAAATTTTCAACTCTTTTATATATTAATCCTTTAAAGCATTATGATGTATTTTTTATTACATCTAATGCTTTTTTTATTACAATAAATTTTAATATATTATTGTCTATTTAGGAATACTATACCTGGAGGTGATAATTTTGTTTGGATTAATAGGTGCTATAATCTCAGGTATTTCTATGAGTCTTCAGGGTGTTTTTAATACTAGACTAAGTGAAAAGATAGGCACATGGGAAACAAATACATTTGTTCAGGCTACTGGACTTATTTTATCCTTAATAATACTTTTTTTCTTTAAAGATGGCACATTTAAGGAAATCAAATCAACTAATAAACTCTACTTACTTGGCGGAGTCCTAGGAGTTATAATAACATTTACAGTTATGTTAAGTATGAAATCATTAGGTGTAACCGTCGGAACAGCTGTTATTCTAGTAGCTCAAATATCCGCATCTGCCTTAATTGATGCCTTTGGACTATTTGGCACAGAAAAAGTTCCATTTTCATTTCATGAGATACTTGGAATAGCCATAATGATAGCTGGAATTGTATTATTTAAATGGAAGTTTTAAATTTATTATATTAACAAAAAGCTCCTAAATCATATACTATAGTAATGTGAATAATTTTAGGAGTTTTTTATGTTCTCTTCAACTAAAAAACTAGATCCTAATCTTAAATTTCTTTTAGCATCTAGTAGTATAAAAGATTATCGTATTTTAATACAATATAGAAACTTTCCAGATTCAATTTCAAAAAAAATACGCTCATATCATGGCAATGTTATAAGAAGAATTGAATCTTGTAATATAATATGTGCTCAATTAAAAGCAAGCTCAATACAATTATTATTAGAATATCCAGAGGTTAAATATATTTGCTTAGACCAATACTTTACTTTATGTGGTATGAGTATATCAACTGCAAATAAGATAAGATTATCTTCTAAATTAGCTATATATGGACGTGGTGTTAGCGTAGGTGTTATTGATTCCGGTGTATATCCACACCGTGACTTAACTTACCCATTTAATAGAATCAATACTTTTGTTGATTTAATTAATGATTTACCTTATCCATATGATGATAACGGACATGGAACTTGTACTTGTGGAATAATTGCCGGTAATGGATTAGCCTCTAATAAAATATATACAGGAGTTGCTCCTGAAGTTACTATCCATTGCTTTAAGGCATTTGATAAATTGGGTAAAGGATATGTTTCTGATATTTTATTTTCTCTAGAAGAATTAATTACTATGAGTGATAAATATAATATAAAAGTTATTTGTCTTCCTTTTGAAAGCTTATACTATAATAAGTTTATTTTTACACTTTTTGATTCTCTATTGAAAATAGCAAAACTTCAATCAATAGTTTGCATACTTCCTAGTGGAAGTAACAGAAATGCTGATGGATCAATTACAGGCATTGCATTAAGTAATAATTGTATAACAGTTTCTGGAATAGATACAACATCATCAACTATAAGATCCTATGAATATTCATCTTGTGGTGCAATAAAGAAAGATACAAAGCCTAATTTTTGTGCTGCATGTGTGGATGTAGTATCCTTGAATTCAAATACCGCATATATATCTTATAAAAATAATTCTAGAATACATGCTCCTAAATTAGATACTTCATACAAAAGCTTTACTGGTACATCAATATCTGCTGCATATGTAGCTGGCCTTTGCGCCCTTTTATTTGAACGTAATCCTAATTTTACATTTGATGATATTTTATCATTACTCAAAGTAGCTGCAGTGCCATTAGACCTTCCTAAAAATCAACAAGGTGAAGGCAAAATAGATATAACTAAAGTATTACAGCAATAAAAAAAACACCGCTGATTGGTGTTTTTTTTATTACTTTATATATTTACTTGGATCAACAGGTTCATTATTTATTCTAAGTTCAAAATGCAAGTGTGGCCCTGTACTATTACCAGTGCTTCCAATCGCTCCAATTATATCTCCTTGTTTTACCATTTCCCCTACATTAACATATATGTTACTTAAATGAGCATAATACGTCTTCATATTATTACTGTGCTCTAATACAATTAAATTTCCATATCCGCCGTTATTATATCCAGCTTGAATTACCTTTCCTTCTAATGAAGCATTAACATCTGCCCCTAGACTTTTTGCTATATCTATTCCTTTATGAATAGAAGCCTTTCTAACTTCTCCAAATAAGGAACTTATATAACCGCCCTCAGTTGGTCTTGATAAAAATGCTATCCCCGCTTCATAAGGACTTTTAATCCCCTTCTTAACCACAGTATTTACTACAGGAGTAATTATCTCCTGCTTTATAGTAGTTTCCTCTGCTTTATTTAACCCATAGTACGTTATCTCTTTATATAGTAAATTCTTACCCTCTACCCCCTTAATAGTTTCTGATTCCCCAGCTAATAATTCATTAGTTTCTTCTGTAACTATTTCAGGTTCTACAGTTTCTGTTTCTGTTAAACTAACTTTAAACTTAAGCCCTGATAAGTCATTATTTATAACTTCTGCATTATATACTTCTCTAGCAATTTCTCCACTTTCACTTAAATTTGATATCCTATTCTTTTCTGTATTTGAACTAATTACCCCTAAAACCTCTATGTGATTTATATTATTTACATCTAATCCAAGTTCTTTTACATAAGAATTACAAATTTCTTCTAGAACTAAATATTTATCTTCTATTGATGAATAAAAACAAACTGTACTATCTGATAGTTTAATAGTATGACCTTGCAAGTTAATATTTTTTATTGTGCTTGAATTATTTTTAAATACGCTTACCGCACTTAATTTTTCTTCATTATTATTATCATTAAGTTCATCATCAGTATTGACTATATTTTTCTCATATATATCATTGCTTTCTGCATTAATATTTTTACCTGGTAGTATAAACATAAAACTAATAAGTATAACCGCTACTAAAACTAGTATTTTCAACAGTATACTTATGTTATTCTGCTTACTCAAGTCCATTTTTTATTTCCTCCTAATTGCTAATTTTTTTAAGCACATCACTTACTTTTCCCCTCTTTTATAAATTTATACATTTTTCTGTATAAATTGTTATGTTGAGGGTTAACTTCGCCTTTGTTATAATAAATTTAATGCGTACTATGAATAAGCTTTTTTGTTTATAATTATAGTTGATTACGTTAATTAATATATAGACTGATTAAGTTTAAATTCTAATCAATCTTAAGAAAGGTCGATAAAAATTATGAGCACTTTTATGCTAAAAAATAACTCATCAAATTTTACTCCAGTAAGTAATGTGTTTATTGAAAAATACATGCCAAAAGCTCGTGGGGAATTTATTAAAGTTTATCTGCTAATGTTAAAATATAATAACTCTGGTGAAATGGGTGCAAATTCAACAATACTAGCCTCATCATTAAACTTACTAGAATCTGATATATTAAATGCTCTAAACTATTGGCATGACGAAGGTGTGTTAAGACTTATACCAATAGATAAAATGGGGAATTACAATGTTGAATTTATAGATTTAGTTGAAGATTCAAAGTCAAAAAATAAAGAGATTAATTTACTTGAAGCATTAAATAAAACTTCAACAAAAGATATGCTAAATGATATTGAACGCTTATTAGGCAGACCACTGTCCCCTAAAGAAATGACTACTTATCTAAGTTGGCAAGATGAATTTAATTTTTCGTCTGAATTAATTCTCATATTATTAGAATACTGCGTTTCTCGTGGTAAAAGTGACTATAGATATATAGAAAAAGTAGCTATTGCTTGGCACGACATGAATATTACTACTATTGATGATGCACAAAACTATATAAAGAAGACTGAAGATAAATGGGTAAAAATTCGTCATATATTAAACTATTTAGGAATTAAAAATCCTGAATTAATGAAACCACAAGAGGAAATGTTAGAAAAATGGATAATTGATTATGCTTTTCCTTTAGAGGTAATAGAGAAGGCTTGTAATATTTGTTTCCAAAGATTAAATCGTTCTGACTTTAAATATATTGATGGTATTTTATCAAGTTGGAATAAAAATAATTTAAAAACTTTAGCTGATATTGAGAAAAAAGAAGCTAATTATAAATCATCACAAGCTAATAGGAACTTTAACTCCTCTAGGTCTCAAGAAGTTAATCCTCTTAAATTTAATAACTTTGAGGCTCGCGAATATGACTATGATTCATTAGAAAAGAAATTGTTAGGATGGGATAAAGATGATTAAAGGTTACCAAGCAGAACTTATGGATATGTACGAAAAGACTCGTACTGAAGAAAACCGTAAATTAGCAAAAAGGCGTGAAGAAATTAAAAATAAATACCCTGAAATATTAGAATTAGATACGACTATCCAAAAACTTTGTTTAAATTTATCTATGGCTGCATTAAAAGGAATTACTGATCCAAATGATTTAAATAATATTAGAGATGAAATTACTGACTTAAGAGCAAAGAAGTATGAAATGCTTGTATCTCACGGATATAGTCCTGATTATTTAAATTTACATTATAATTGTCCAAAATGTAAAGATACTGGATTCATAGGAATAGAAAAATGCTCTTGTTTTAAAACTAAATTAATTAAACTTTATTATAAAGATTCAGAATTAGAAGAAGCAGTTAAAACTAATAATTTTAGAAACTTTAATATTAATTTATATCCTAATCATAAATTAAATGATGAAAGATATACACCTCGTAAAAATATAGAAGATATATTAGAGTATATAACTGGCGAATACTTGCCAAACTTTAAAAATACTAATACTAATCTTTTGTTCTATGGTAATTCTGGAACCGGTAAAACATTTTTATCTTGGTGTATTGCTAAAGAATTATTAGATAGAGGTTTTCTAGTAGTATATAAAACATCTGATGACCTTTTACGTGCATTGAAGGATATAAAGTTTAATAATGACACGGACTTAGAAAATCTTCTTATTAATTGCGACTTATTAATTATAGATGATTTAGGTTCAGAGCAAATTACTGATTTTTCATCTACAGAATTATTTACATTAATTAATAAAAAAATATTAAAAAATAAAAAAATGCTTATATCTACAAATTTGAGTTTACCTCTAATTTCAAAAAGATATAGCGAAAGAATATCATCTAGAATAATTGGTGAATTTAAGCTATTTAAATTTTTCGCAGAAGATATAAGAATTCAACTTAACTTAAAAAGACAAAAATAAAATCTACTGTTTAATGAATTTTCAAATTTCAACTCTGCTAAATAAATTTACACACTAAAATAATTAAAAGGAATCTATGAAATTTAGATTCCTTTTAATTATTATTTTTTTATGTAATTTTAAAATATCAATTTTATTTTAAAAACAAAAAAACTCCACTTTTGTGGAGTTTTGGAGCTTCATGTCGGAGTCGAACCAACAACCTGCTGATTACAAGTCAGCTGCTCTGCCATTGAGCCAATGAAGC
>NZ_JBCOAB010000030.1:0-44735 GCF_040227035.1 Clostridium sp. RTP31139st1_H3_RTP31139_211217 | reverse complement strand
TCCAAATCTACCAACTAATCATACAAAAAAAGAGTAGATAGATTTGTTTTTTACACAAATCTATCTACTCTCCCATAAGGAGCTTTCATTCTAAAATATATCAATTTCATCAGCATCTATATCTTCAAATTCCTCAGGAGCTTCCTCTTGCTGTTTAGTAGTTGCAACCTCAGTAGATACTACTGTAACTCTTTGACTCATTGTATTGGTTGCTAGTTCGTACAGAAGTTGCTTGAGAGTAGCGTTTGGATTAACGCTACCTTCAAACAGTTCCATTATCTTTGCATCTTGTTCTCTATGGGGATAGAGCCTTAACTGTAATCTTAGTTCCCTGTCCATTACTTATCTAGCCCCTTTGCAACTCCAATATTGTAATTTCCTTGAGCATTAGCAAACAGATACTTGTCAATAACATCCACTTTGGAGAAGGAATCTTTAAACTCATTTTTCAAGAAATGTGTTCCTCCACCACATAAGCGAATATCATAGAACTTAAGTAAAGGACAATCTTTCATGATTTCATTTTTTAGTTGTTGCATATGTTCTTTTATCTCAGCATCAAACAGCTTCAAGTCAAAGTTACCACCTTCTAATAACCACCATACCTTCTCAAGTTCAACAGTGATTCCCATACTTAGCATCTTATCTTTAATCTTAGATAGTAGGTTAGTAGTACCAATGTTGATAGTAATAGGTGTTGCATCCTGTTTACCTGAAGTAAATGTTACTACGCTAGTTGTCCTACTACCAAGGTCTACAATAGCTATTTTACCTTGTCTATGTGGTAGGCTGTAGAACGAGCTAACACCTTCAGCTACACAGCCTACAGTTGCGATTTTAAGTTTCTTAGCTTCACCATTTACTACTACATCAAAGGTCTTATTAGCTAGAGCTTCAATCAGGATGCTCTTATTCTCGATTTGCGAAGCAGGTAGACCTAATATTAAGTTAACTGTATTCTTAGAGTTAAGTAAGTTCTTAGCCACACAGTAAAGCACTTGTGGTAGAAATGCTTTGCTAGTCTTAATAAATTGATGTTGGTAGCTTCCTATACCCATCACATAGCATTTACCATCAACTATGATATGTTCTTCATCTAGTAGTAAGCTTGGGTCTTTCTCAATCATTCTATTCTCATAGAAAACTCCACCTTTCTCACTGAAAACCTTCAGTAAAGAGTTCCCTAGGTCAATGGTTATTAACTTTTTGCACATTTCAAATTCCTCCAATTGTTTGATTTTGTTATCATTGATTTGTCTATATTATCTTTGCTTAATTTTTCTTAAATTTAATTAGTTAATGTTTTTTTGATAGCTTTGAACAAGCTAAAATTAAATAGCAATTTTAGTCCTACTAATATTGCTAGTAATATTACTAAGTGGATTATTATCCCAAAAGTATATTGGATTGATACATTAAGTATTTCCTCAATCACTACAGGTGTTAAGTGTTCAAATATTTTCATTTCTTTATTTCCTCCTTGAAATTAGCTTCCAAAGATGGTATACTTTCATTGTTCAGATGAGAGTGTTCCCAATCTTTGGGGATGCTTTTTTTATTTTAATTTTAATACCATATTCCAAGTGCTATATTCTTCCAAGCCAAGTAGATTTCATTATTTTCTTCAGTTGATTCATATTCATTTCTGTAAGCTTCAAATTTTAAAACCTTATTTATAAACTCTCTGCTGAACTTTATTTCTGAACCAACTTGCTTAGAGATTCTTATGCATTTTTGTAGCAATAGAGTAGGAGTCTTAGCCTTTTCTTTTAGAGCTAATTCTAAAACAATATCATCTATGTGGCTGAAAGCATTCAAGAAAAATGGTGTAAGTTTAAATTTCTTGTTATCTTCATATTCTTTAGCAATTCTTTTGTTATTAGGATTGTTTATGAAGTTAGCTTCTTCAACTTCTTCAGCTTGAAGTTCCTCTGTATCATTTATTGAATCTTCAACATTACTTCCAATTACTATTCCATTAAAAGATTGTCCAGTTGAATTTTTATCTTCAGTAGAATCAGCTTCATTAGAAGGTTCTTCTACCTTTTTTTCTATTTCTGCTTCTACAAAGTGTAGATATTTTTCTATAAAGTAATGTGATTTGTTACCAACAACCTTTTTGATAGTTATGTAACCTTTAACAACTAAAGACTTAAGTGCTGAAGCAACATTAGCTCGTCTACCTATTCCAGTAGCAGACATGATGTTTTCATATTTTGGATAAGCATATCCATCATTGCAATTAAATTGTTTGATTAGATACATAAGAATTGACTTTTCATGTAGATTTAGATTTGTATCTGAGTAGATGTTGTTCATTGATTGTAATAAGTCTTTAATCATATTAGTTACCTCCTTTCATGTTGTTTTGTTGTTAACTATATTTATATTATAAGGAATTATTGTTATGTTGTCAACAACATAACAACATAAAATTAGATAAAAAAATAACCAAGTATATTTTCACTTGGTTACTTGTTAGAATTTCTCTTTTCAATTACTAGTCTTAAGCCTTCTTCAATTAAATCATTAATCTTACAATCTTCTTCAATAGCTAATAGTTTTATTTCCTTCATTAAGTCAGAATCTATTGTAGTGTTAATTGCTTTTCTTGCCATTGCTGAAACCTCCAATATTTAATCTATGTAATACCATTATATCATGTTTATTGAAGTATTGAAATGTTGTTCTGTAGAAAAGTATAAATTCATAATCATGTATTTAACTAGCAAATAGAAACTGTAGTTTCTCCTATTAGCTAATAATAAATAAAATAATAAGGTAATATATGTAAGGTAATATATATCAAATTTCTATGGTGGAACGTCTAGTAATTCCACAGTGAAATTTCTAAGTATTTTCAGGGGTTCAGGCAAACCTATTAGCAGAGATAAAACTAATATTTTATTTGTAATAAATGATGAAATTTATTTGCATTGGAATTTAATTGTAAAATATGTTAATATTGAATTATTGAACTAAGAAATAAAAAATGAGTTTATTGGTTTGAAAGAGAGGTAAAAACTATGGATAAAAAACTTACTCCCGAACTAAAAAAATGTAAAGAAGAATTTGATTATCTTCATAAAAAAATTGGAGAATTAGAGTGGGAACGTGCCATAATGTATTATGATAGAAAAGGTGTTTTTAGATTTGAAATTGAGGAATTAGAAGATAGAATTAAAAATTATAAAGATAATATGGAATTATTATTGAATAAAGTTAGTGATGAGATTAGAGAGAGTAAAAAAAACAAATAGTATGGTAAAAATTATCATAAGCAATAAAAGTATGATTTTATATAGAATACAAATTACAGAATAAAAAATATTGTAAAATATAAATAATAAAAGGATTGGGGATAGAGTAGTGAATGATTTTAATAAAGATAGCTTAAAGAACTTTTTTAAAGAACCTACTATAGAAGAGTTTGATGAATTTTTAAAAAAAAATATGGGAGAAGCTAATGGAATAGAGTTTAAAGGTGAATGGATTGATTTAGAAAGAATGTGCAAAATTATTTTGGCAATAGGTAATAGTGGTGGTGGATGTATTGTTATTGGAGTAACTCAAGAGAATGGCTTTCTAATTTCAAAAGGAATTCAAGGGGAAACAAAGGATGCAGTAGACTTTATCAATGTAATTAAAAATTATATTCCACAACGAATATTGAATAAGATAGAACTCAAAGACTTTTTCTATGATAATAGTGTTTATGGGGAGCTTATGGGAAAAAAATTTCAAGTGATTTTTGTTAATGTTAGCAATAGTGATTTACCAATTATTTGTAATAAGGATAGTGGTAGATTTCTTAAAGAGGGAGAAATTTATGTTCGTAGAGGCACTGGAACTGAAAAAGCCAATTATGAGGAGTTACAGGAAATAATTAATAAAAGTGCTAATGCAAAATGTAGTGAGATAAATAACGTTACATTAAAAGAGCAACTAGAGCAATTACAACAGTTATATGATTGTATACCATTATCTATAAATAAACATAGCTTTTCATCATTTAAGCAATCGCAAGCGATGTTATCCCTTTTGGGAAAAGAGGAGAATAAAGCACTTCCTGACAAAAGTTATGAACAATTTTTAGTAGATTTAATTAAGGAAAAGCAAGAAAAAATAAAAAAAATAGTAATATAGTTTTTAATATAATAAATAAAATATCGACTTCATTTAAAGGAGCTTCAGTTGGAGCTTCTTTTTCTTGTAGGAAGTAATGCTTTGGGGGATGAAATACATAGTTTATTCTGAACAGTAAAAAAGAAACTTGTACAATATAAGTAATTATATTACAATATTTACTGTTAAATGGATAAAATTAATATATTTACTAAAGAGGTAGTATCAGGAATGCATATGAGAAGGAGAAAGTAAATGAAAAAATTAAAAGTGATAATTACTAAGGATGAACTTATGGAAATAATAAGGGAAATTGTTAATGCTCAAGATAAGTTCATCGTCATGGCGTTATTCAATGGTATTAGTGGAGAAGATATGGTGGAGATTAGAGAGTTAAAGGTTTCAGATGTAGATTTTGAAAATAACACAATAACATTACCTAATAGAAAAATTAAAATGGATGCTCAGTTCATGGAAATAACAAAAGAAGCTATAGCTCAAAGAACTTATTTAAATAAATCAAGTGATAGCATTTATGCAACAGAGAAATTTGATTTTAATATGGATAGTGAATATATTCTAAAAAGTAAACCTACTTCTAAAAATAATTTCGGCAATAGAGAAATGGCTTATCAAGCACTTAGAACTAGAGTTAAGAGATTGGGTCTACCAGTTAACCCAAAAGATTTAATTGATTCAGGTATGATTCATAGATTATTAAAAATACAACCAGTTTATACGGTGGCTGAAGTTGAAACAACATTAAAAAAATTGGGATATAAAATGAGTGCATACAGAGTTTATTCATTACTTAATGAGATAAATGATAGCAAATATTTTAGTAAGGGGTAATGAAATGATACTATTAATTGGACAAATAGGAAAATGGTCTAAGTTAGGAGACATAACATTGGATGTTATAGAAGAGCGTTTAGGTGGAGAAGCTGAGGGAAGATATGAATAGAGCTTAGGGTGTTTTGTTCTATATAATCAACAAGAGAATGGGCATATGTACGAGGAAAATATCAACATAGATGAAATAGAAGGTAGTGTAGTATTGGCTAAAGGGTGCAATGGTGGCTGTTTGGATGAACTTACAGAATCAAAGGTAATTGAATATATTAATAAGGTGGTAGAATAGTATGTGGAGGAATGTAATTAAATTGGTTGTTGTAGTAGTGGTATTTGCAGGAGTGTTATACATAGTAAAAGAAATGGGGTTTAACATAGGTATGAGATTGTAGAAGAAGCTTTAGAGCTTCTTTTTTTTGCAATAATTTACTCATAAAATTGAAAGTTAACTTTCAAAAATTACAAACAGGAACATCCTTCGAAAGAAGGGTGTTTATTTTTTAAACTTTTTTCATTATCGTTTTACATTTTTAAATCACATAGGCAATAATAAGGCAGGTAGCAGTAAGCTCCTAAAAACTTTATAAGAGATGTACCTACAATGGGTAATCAGATGGAGGAAGTATGATAAAAGATACAAGTTTTAAAATGAGAATGTCCAAAGAGGAAAAAGAGCTTTATGAAAAAGAAGCAGGTAAACTAGGGTTAACATTAGCAGGGTTTGTGAGAATGTGCATAATGAGAGAAATTAATTCTACTAAAGGAGGAAACAATTAATGGCAAAATATTTTATACATGATTTAGATTTTAACATGGTTGCATCCTGCAATACATTAAAAGAAGTTGGTACATTTGTTGGGAAAAGTAACATTATATCGGGTCAAGTTATAAGGTTAGGAAAATTTTACGAAAGAGGATGTTTAAATTTATTTATCCCAAGAGTTATAACAGGAACTAATTATTATGTTTTTGATACAGAATACACTATGGAATTAAAACAGAAAGTAGCAGAATTTAATGCAAGGAGAGAACAGAAGGAGCTTGAAAGAAAGATTAGAGAAGATTTTAAGTTGAAAGAAAGACAAAAGAAAGATACAGAAGCCATTGAGTGTATTAGAGAAAATTACTTAAATAGGTGGCTATTAAAAGAAGAACAATATGAATTGATTAAAAGAATTAGGACATTAGCAGGTAGAACTTCTATAGATGGAAGTGATAGAAAAGATGGCTTAAAAGTTTGGTTAGAATATTTGGGATTTAAACCCCTGTACGAGAAGGGAATTGGAGCAACATGGGCAAGTTTATATATTTTAGAAGAAGGTTCTAACTCTACAATTTAGTAGGGAATTTCTAAGAATAATTATGTATGAGTATAAAAGTAGGAGCAATTAATTTAAAAGTTACCTCAGGGAAAGGGGGTGAAGTCGATGCAGTTCTTAAGCTGTAAATTTATAGAAGTAGGAGGTACATATTACATGTGCAATGCAAATGATGAAGTAGTAAATTTAGCGACAGGTGAGGTTGTAACCCTAGAGCAAATAAAGGAAGAAGTAAGAGTTGAATTGATGCATGAGATGGCTAAAAACCAATCTAATCAAAGGGAAGGAATAGAAATAAGAAAGTCTAAGGATGAATTTTCAAGATTCATAGATGAAAACTTTGGTAGTTTTTTCTTTAGTAAGTACAAAAAAACTTTGGACAAGTTTGTTGTTGATGGAAAGTATGAGAGTGCTATGGCATTTAGATTTATATATCTATGCACTTACATGGGATATGATAACAAGCTCAAATTTGGCTGTAAGTTGAGAGGTAAAGACAGAGCTTATATGTTTGAGAAAGATTTACAAGAAGTTTTAGGACTATCTGCAAGAGAAACTATTTATACAAAGAAGTTTTTATTTGAAATAGGATTATTAAAGAAGGATGATGAAGGAGTTTTGATGGTGGATAAGATGTATAGCAAAAAAGGAAGAATAACCGAAAGTTTTAATCGAGAAAGCACAAGAGTGTTTGATAATGCAATTAGAGATATGTATTTAAATGCTAATACAAAAGAGCATAAAAGACTTGGAATATTCTTTAAGTTATTACCTATGATTAACTATAAATTTAATGTAGTTTGCCATAATCCAAAAGAAGAAGATGTGACTAAAATTAAACCAATGAAACAAAAGGAAGTGTTTGAATACTTAGGATTAACAAAAAATACCTATGTGAAATTGTTAGATATTAAAGTAAATGATAAATATGCCTATGCCAAAATATCGACAGGAGCTTTAAAAGGTTTCTTTGTAGTTAATCCTGATATTTACTATGCAGGTAATAATATTGATGAATTAAAGGGAATAATAAATCTATTTAAGATAGGGATTTAGTATTAGGTGGTGATTAGCTTCACTACCTAATTTTTTTCTTAAAAAAGAGTCATTTTTGTGCACTTTTCATATGATTTAGGGTCATTTTTGTGCACAAGTTTTTATTGCTATAACTAGGGTTAGCTCAATTTGTTGTTATGAGTATGAGTAACGCAGTTTGTGTGACTAATTATATAAAAATCATGGGGAGTTGATAGGGATAAATTATAGATGGTTAAAAAATTCATAGGATAAAAGTTGTCACAATATTGCTTGATATATTTAATTTAGTATTGCAAGTAATATAGTGACAACTTTTTATATTATAAATCAAATTCCCAAAAACCCCTGAGGGAAATAATTGATTTTTCGAGCGTAACGAAGTGGAGCGACCCAAAAAATCAATTTTTCCCGAAGAAAGGTTAAAAACGAAGTTTTTAGCCTTTAGCAATGCAGTTCTTAGAGCAATAAGTTAATTAACTTCAATAGTGGTTATATGCGTGGCACAGCCACGCTTGTGAGGTGAAGGTAGTGATGCCTTAATAGTAAGATTTGGAGATGTGAAGTCTCCCACTTACTTTCCAATTAATAAATAGAAAGTAGGTAATAAATATGGGATTATATAGACCACATCCATTAAATACAGCTAATAGTAGACCTATACTACAATTGGATAAAGAAAGTGGAGCTTTTATAGCAGAATATCCAAGCATATCAGAAGCAGGAAGAGCTGGATTTAATAGAGGTAATATAAACAAAGTATTAGCAAGCAAAAGAAAAAGTGCCAATGGTTTTACATGGGTATATAAATACAATTAATATGGACAAGTAGCTCAATGTGGTAGAGCAGTTGCATTGTTACAATGGTTACAGGTTCGAGTCCTGTCTTGTCTTGAGGTGGTAAGGTTATTTTTTTATTAGAGTTAGAGTGAATCCTTATGGGCAGTTTCCCACTTCTGTAAAAAGTGGATTTTTTATTATTTATTCTTAATGGTAGATTTTTGTTTTCATTGATAATTTCTCCTTTAAAATATTACTAAATTTTTTCTTTAAGTTTTATCTACTAAGAGAATAAATAATAAAAAATTGAATATTGTATTGCCAAGTTTGGCACTCGGTAGAGCCGAGATAACAATTCTTCCTATAGTGGAGCTTATTGCTCTATTAGGATTAAAGACTAGGTACAATACTTAGTCTTTTTTCTTATAAAAAATTAATAGAAAGGAAGAAAACTGTGAGTATGGAAAAAGTAATAAATAGACTAATTGAAGATAGAAATGTCCAAGTGGGAGACCATAAAAATATATACTGTGGATTAAGTATTGTTCCGAAAAATATTTATATGAAGGGTCTTAGAAGAAAAGCTAGTGTTATGACTTTAAGAAATAACTACATTGATATTGATGATGCTATGCAGGTAGCTTTTATGGGTGTAATGCAAGGATTAAAATCTAGTAAAGAAGTCAATGTAGATAACTTTGGTGAATTTTTTGATTCTGATTCTTTAGAAATAAAGAGATTCTACAAATTAGTTGAAAAGATACTTAGTTGCTACGCATATGATATGGGTAATTATAAGAAAATTAAGCAATTTGAAGAAGAAACTGGACATAGATTAGATGTTATGAATTTTTCAGATTTGGAAACAGATGATGTAGAAGATATTAATAAAATACTTGATAGCATGATGTATAAACAAGGTAATTATGAAGAAGATTTTACTGTGGAAAAAGTTCTTGGAAACTCATTTATTAAATTCTTTATGGATAATAGAGATAAACTTACTAAGAAGCAACAACAATTTTTAGATACAAATGGAAGACAAGGTAGACATTCTAATTCGGATGTGCAATATAAAAAAGTTATAAAGAAGAAAATAGAAGAATTATTTGCTGATAGGTATGGAATTTGGATAGATAATAGACAGATTAATACTTTAAATAATAGAGGTTTATTAGAAAGTATATTGTTTTCTAAAGATGAAACTGAGTTCCAAGAAAATCTAATTAAAGCTTATGACAAGCAAATTATCCAAGAGAGTATACTAGAATTATCTTATGAGATACTACAGGAGCTTACAAAGGCTTACAAAGATAGTCAATATGTTTTGTCTAAAGATGTTTTAATGGAAGTATCGAAAGTGTTAAATAAAAAATTAGACACTATTGAATCGTTAATTGAATCAAGATACAAAGCAGTTGAAAAAGTAGAGCCAAAAGCGAAGCCTAAGAAGATTGTAGAGAGTAGAAGAAAGAAAGTTATTCAATACACTTTAGAGGGGGAAGTAATAGCTGAGCATAGTGGAATAATTGTAGCTTCTGAAGCTACAAATTCGGATAGAAATGGTATTTCAAAGTGTTGCAATGGAGATAGATTCTCTTGTAATGGCTTTAGGTGGAGTTACAAAGATAATGAGCTTATTTTTAACGATAGACCTAAAAAGAAAAGAGATACTAAGAGAGTTTATCAATTTACTTTGGATGGGGTTCTTATTGCCGAATATGATTCTGTTAGAGAAGCTTGTGAAGCTACTGGAACTGGAAAGTCAGGAATATTAAAATGTTGCAATGGAAGGTCTAGTAAGAGCAATGGCTTTAAGTGGCAATATGTAAATTAGTTAATAACCACAGTCGGTGGTTAAATATATATTAAAAGTTTTTCTTTTGTTAATTTAGGTTTATTTCAGAGTTAAGAAGTCTTTAAGTGGACTTCTTCTACTTCAATCTACTTATATCTTAATTGAGGTTTTACATTTCTCAATTCCTTTCTAAGATGGAGCTTAGTATTGCTAGGCTCTGCTATAAAGGAAGATGTAAAGGTTGAATTAAGATATAAAAATCAAGCTTTGAGCGAAGATGAAAAGGCTAAGTTAAACTTAGGATTATCTATTGAGTCTAATGTAGAAAACCTGAAGCTAAGAAATTTAGAAAGTGGGTTACTTTAGAGATATTACCTACTATTAGTCAATACTGTAAATTGAGTCAATAGATTAAGAATAGACAGTAATAATAGCTAAATGCTTAGAGATTAGCTACTTTATTGTGACTCAGTTAACTCAGGTAGCTTAGCTTAATAAGCTGAGTAATTAAAAATGAATAGGGTATATTTTAAAAATAGGAGTATCTAGTTTTTGCTGGGAGCTCTTTTTGTTATGCCTTAAATTAAAAAAATAGAGGTGATTATTTTGTTGAGGTCTTGTAGTTACTGTAATAGATTCCATGACACCAAGGAAACTTGTAGCAATAAACCAAAGAGAATCGAATCACAACAGACAGAAAGAAATAATAAATTCTATAAAACTTATAGATGGCAAAAGCTCTCAAATGAAAAGAGAAAAGATGTTAACCATAGATGTGAGGTTTGTAGAGCATTAGGAAAACTAGAGGGGGTTGATGAAGTCCATCACATAGTACCTGTTAATGAAAGATGGGATATGAGATTGGATTACACTAACCTACTAGCTGTGTGTGCATCGTGTCATGATTCAATTCACAAACAAAATTTAAATTCAAAAGAAAAAGTTGAAAAATATTTTTCAATCAAAATCGCTGCGATTGAAAGTTAAGTTTCAAAAAGAAGAAATTAGACTATCCCCCCATAGGTCTATTAGTGGTTAAAATTGAGGTTTCTAGAGTACGAGCCCATATCTAGATACAAAAAATTCCGTTTATTAGGATAAAGGGGAAAATTAGTAAGAAAGGAAGTGAACAAAGAATGGGAAGAAATGCAATGCCAGTATCAATGGTTAGCTCTCACCATTTATCTAAAGAGGAAAGAGAGCGAAGAGAGTTGGCAGAGAAAAAGCTACAAGGTGATTCTACCATCTCTTTAACACCTCCTACTCACTTAGATACAAAAGCTAAGAAGATATACAAAGAGATTATAGCTTTTATGCCTGAAGGAGTTCTAGGAGCTACAGATGGATATACGGTTATGATTGTTGCCGATGCTCTAAGTAAAATGATTCAATGTCAAGCAATATTAAAGGAAGATGGATTACTAACTGAATACACCAATAAGGCAGGAGCTACTAATATTAGTGAGCATAAAGCTATTGGTATTTACCAGAAGTATTCACAAATATTTAATACATTTGGTAGTAAGTTAGGTCTTTCTCCTGCAGATAGAGCTAAGTTAAGTTTACTAAATGTAGCTGAAGAAGAAGACGAAGTGTTAAAGCTTCTTAAATCGTAGGTGATGCTATGAATGAATTTACTTATGATAATTTACTTGGATTACAATGGGCAAAAGATGTAGTTGCAGGAAAGTTTGTAGCTAATAAGTGGGTTAAGTTAGAGTGCCAAAAATACATTGATAGAGTTGAAAAGCTTCAATATGAAGATGATTTTGATTTCTATTTTAATCTTAAGGAAGCAAAGATAATTTATGGATTAATGCACTTTATAAATTATGCAACTGGATTCTATGCAAATAAACCAGTTATCAATCATCTAGCAGGATTCCAAGCGATGACAATAGAGAATGTATTTTGTTGGAGTGCTAAAGATAATTCAAACCAAAAGATGATTGAAGAAGTTTATTTAGAGGTTGGAAGAAAGTCAGCTAAGAGCTTTATTAGTGCATTGATTGAGATTCTGATATTACTTAGAGCTCCTAAATATTCTCAACACGCTATAGCAGGATTAACAAGAGATATTTCAGGTCTTATCAAAAAAGAAATGGAGAATATTATTAAAGCATCTCCTAAGATTGCAAAATACTTCAAGATTACAAGAGAAAGAATTTTATGCAAACTTAATGAAGCATATTGTAAGAATTTATCGGGAGAAGCAAATAATATAAATGGATTGCTACTGGAAACTTACATAGTGGACGAGGTTGCCAATCAAGAAACACAAGAAATCATTGGAGCTCTAAAGCTATCACAAATGAGTGTACAAGGTTCAAGGTTATCTATTTATATTTCTACAGCATATGACTTAGAAATCAATGCCTTTAGAGAGCTATGTGATTATTACAAGAAAGTTCTTGATGGAATAATTGAAGATAATAAAACCTTTGGTTTATTGTTTGAGCTAGATGAAGGTGATGATTACACTGACGAATCAGTGTGGATTAAGGCTTCACCACTTCAAATGACTATGGAGAACGGAAGAAAATTCTTAAGAGATGAATTTGCAAAAGCATTAGAGATTCCATCTAAAATGAGAGAGTTCAGGATTAAAATTCTTAATCAATACTTGCCTAGTGCTAAAGTTGAAGGATTCATAGCTATGGACAAGCTCAAGAAGTGTGTTCTAGGTGATAATGATTTCTCTTGGAGACATAGAGATGTTTGGTTAGGACTAGACCTTGCTATGACTACAGATAATTGTAGTGTAAGTATGGCTACATATGATTTAGATGGAAACATCTATGTTAAATCATGGGCATTTATTCCTTCAGATAAAGTTAATGAGAAAAGTATCAAAGAGAAAGTTGATTATTATCGAATGATTGATGAAGGCTATTGTTTTGCTTGTGGTGAAGAAGTTGTTGATTATGGATTTATAGAAGAGTTTGTCATGAACTTGGAAGTTGAATATGGAGTTAATATAGTTGCTATTGGTTATGATAGATTCAATTGTATCTCAACAGCAAATAAATTAGAAGCAGAAGGTTATACCTGTATTGAGGTAAGACAGCATAGTTCAGTTTTACATCCTGCTACTAAGTTAATAGAGGAATCTATCTTAAATGGTAAATTCAAGTATAGCAGGAATCAACTCTATGAAATTAACTTTGCAAATTGTAAAGTGGCTTATGATACAAACTTGAATAAGTATGTATCTAAAAAGAAATCCAATGGAAAAATTGATATGGTAGTTTCTACTATTATAGCAACTTATCTATTGAATATTGAAATGATTGAAAGTCTTAATGACTTTGTAATACAAACAATTTAATACTTAATTTTTGAAAGTTATCTTTCAAGAAAGGAGGAAATATTTATGGGGATGTTTAAAAAGAAGCTCGAAGCTAGGGAGCTTACATTGGATGATTTATTTGTAAGTTCTTCTGTAAGAGAGATAGCTGTAAATAGAGAAAATGCACTTGAGATTCCTGTTGTAAAGAGTTGTGTAAATCTAATTAGTAGCACTATTTGTTCTCTACCTGTTAAGCTCTACAAAGAACAGGATGGAAAAGTAGTTGAAGTAATTAATGATAATAGAATTAAACTATTAAATTCAGAAACTGGGGATTTACTAGACTCATACCAAATGAAGGAACAAATGATATTAGATTATCTACTTTATGGACAAGCTTATTCTTATATAAAGAAAGAAAAGAATAAGGTCACTTCATTACATCATGTTAAAAAGTCTTTTATAATTCCTATGAAGAATACACATCCAATTTTTAAAGATGCTAACTTAAGCATTGGTGGAAAGAGCTATGAGCCTTGGGAGTTCATTCAATTACTTAAAGATAGTAAAGATGGCGTATCAGGAAAAGGCATCTTAGATACAAATCCAATGGTACTTAAAGCTTCATACTATTTGCTTAACCACCAAAAGAATTTAAGTGTAAATGGTGGAGTTCATAAGGGAATAATTAAAAGCTTAAAGAAACTTTCTCAAGAATCAATAGATTTGCTCAAAGAAAATTGGAGAAAGTTATATAGCAATAATTCCAATGATGCAATTATCTTGAATGAAGGTCTTGAGTATGTTCCAGTTAGTGCAAACAACAAAGATATGCAGACTAAGGAGCAAATTGAAATCTTAAATCAAGAAATTTGTTCAATATTTAATGTTCCTTATTCTATAGTTTTAGGAAAAGCAACCAAGGATGAATACGACCTTTATATTAAAAGTTGTATAGTTCCAATATTAAAGGCGTTTGAAAATGCATTAAACAGGACTTTACTTTTAGAAAGCGAGAAAGAATCTTTATTTTGGGAGTTTGACCTGAGCGAAATCAATAAAGCTAATGTAGTTGATAGATACAAAGCTCATGAGATAGCTCTTAAGAATGGAATAAAAAATATCAACGAAGTCAGGTATGAAGAAAATTTAGATAATGTAGAAGGTCTTGATTTTATAAGATTATCTTTAGCAGATGTATTACTTAATCCAAAAGATGGAACAGTATACACACCTAACACCAATGAAACTACAACAATTAATAATAAAAAATCAGTAGTTGAAAGTGAGGTGGCATAGTACATGAAAATTGAGTTAAGAGATGGCTCTGTAAGGCTAGAAGGATATGTTAATGTAACTAATAGAGACTCGAGAAGATTAACTGATAAAGTAGGACAATTTATTGAGCAAATAGTTGCAGGATGTTGGAAAAGAGCTTTACATAAGAATCCTAATATTCCGATGCTTTTTAACCATGACTGGTCGAGGAAATTAGGTGAAAATGGAAAGAATCTTGAGCTATGGGAAGACCAAATAGGTCTTAGATATGCTTTAGAAACCGATGATGAAGAAGTTATTAGACTTGCATCAGAAGGTAAACTCCAAGGATGTTCTTTTGCTTTTAAGAGCCTGAAAGAAACTTGTAAAACTTTAAGTGATGGTCTAAGACATAGATTTGTTCATGACCTAGAGCTGTTTGAAGTTTCTATCCTCTCAAAATTACCTGCATATGAAGGAAGCTCTGCTGAGATTAGAGAGCTAGAGCATGAATGTGAAACAAGAGAATTTTTAATTGATGAAGTAATAGGAGATATTATTGAAGATGAAGTTGAAGAAAAAGCAGGTGAAACTGAAGTTGTAGAAAATGATGAAGTAACAACTGAAGAATCTGAGGAAGCTCAAGAAGCTCCTGAAGGAAATATAAAAGAAGAAGTTGTAGACCATGCAATGATGCAAAGGTTGAAAGCTTATATTGAAATTCAAAAATTGAAGCACTCTTAGAGAAATCTAAGGGTGCTTTTGTTATGCAAAAAATTAAACATTTGGAGGATTCATTTATGAAGAACTTAGTAGAAAAGAGAAATGCTCTTATCGAAGAAATGGAAGCAATGTTAAACACTGCTGACACTGAAGTTAGAGCAATTAATGAAGAAGAACTTGCAAGAATTGAAGCAATTAAAGCTGATATTGGAGCAATAGACAACACTATCAAAACGAAAGAAGAAGCTAGAAGCTTAGAAAGATTAGAGAAAGTTGAGGATAAAAATATGAGAAATACAGAAATTAGACAATTATTAGTAGCAGGAGCAGAAGTTGAAGTTAGAAATGGGGAAGTTACAAATGCTAATGTTGGAACTGAAAAAACTGAATTTTTAGCAGGAGTGGTAGAAAAGGTAGCAGATATATCGCCTTTATTTGCAAAGGCTAACAAGATAAATACTTCATCAACATCTGCAGTAACTGTTCAAGGAACAAAATTACCTAAGTTTGTAAAAATGTCAGAACTAGCAGAATACACTAAAGCTCAAGCTACTTTTGAAGAAAAGATTTTAAGAGCTGATAAGTATGGGTTAGCAGTTGTGGTATCGGATGAATGTCTAGAAGATGCACACTTCGATTTAGAAGGACAAATTACAAGTCAATTAGTTGAAGGTTTAGGATTAACTTTAAATGAATTACTTACTAAGAAGTTAGAGTCTGTTGAAGGTGCTAATAAGATAGAAATTTCTTTAAATGAAGATGGATTAATGGATATGTATTATTCTTTACCAGTTGCATATAGAAATGGGGCAGTATTTATAATTAATCCTGAAATGGAAAGACAAATAGCAAAACTTAAGGATGCTAATGGGCAACCTTTAATGATTAGAAGTTTCACAGATAGACCAGTTTATACAATTTTAGGTTGTGAAGTAATTGTTGATGCTAATGTTACTAAACCTATGTTTGTTAATCTTGGAAAAGCATTAATTGTTGGAGTTAGAAGAGCTATGAATATTAAGAGAGATGATAGTATTGGTTTCTTATCAGGAACAATTGCATTTAGAGCTGATGTGAGATTAGATGCAGTTGCAACAATTGAAGAAGCTATTGTTATAGGCGATATTGCAACAGTTTTAAGAGCTAAGAAATAATTTAGTGGTTAGGAGTGGACAAGCACTCCTTCTTTTACTATATAAGGAGGTTTCATATGTCATTTTATAATCAGCTAAAGAATATGACAGAACCTAAAAAATCTAAATCTAAAGTATCTAAAATTCCTCAGGTTAAAGAACCTAAAGTCATAAAAACTCAAACTATATCTCAAGCAGATAAAGCTTCTATTGAAAGTGCTATCAGCTTTAACAAAGGTGAACAAATGCAATTATCATCAATACTTGGAGGTAGTGGAACAAGAGCTACAGCAAATCTTAATATTGATTTAGATGAAGTTAAGCAATTTTTGAACATTTCTTATGAAGATGAAGCTACAGATGAAGAAGTTGAAAGAATAATTAAGTCAGCTACTAAGTATGTGAAAAACTATACAGGTAGAAGTGAAGAATCAATAGCTGAAAATGAAGACTTAATAGAAGCAATATTTTTAGTGTGTAGCGAGATGTATGATAACAGAGGTCTTAACAATGTTCAATATAAGAGAAATTTAATGCTACAAAGTATATTAGATATGCATAGCATTAATTTACTGTAGGTGTAACCATGATTATTAATAGTGGGGAACTTAAGACTCAAATAATAATTATAAGACCTAATATTGTAAAAGATAAAGATGGTATACCTGTAGAGTCTTATCAAGAGATTTATAAATGTAAAGCAAAGGTAACTACAATTAGAGGTAGCGAGTTTAATGAGTCAAAAGGTGATGTAGGTAGAGTGGAAAAGAGATGTTATTTTAGAAAACATCCACGTTTCGATGTTGAGCTTACAGATGCAATTATCCTAAATGGTAAAACCTATAATATTATTTATGTCAATGATATTGAGGAACAAGGACGATATTATGAAGTTAAAATGGAGCTATGTAAGTAATGGGAATAGAGATAAAAGGCTTTGATGATATTGGAAGTACCTTAAATTCATTGGGCAAAGTAGGAGACAAAATTACTACTACAGCTCTGAGAAACTCTATGAAGGATGGATTGGAAATCGTAAAAAGTAAAGCTCCAAAAGCTTCCAAAGGAAGTACAAATAGTGCAGAGCATTTAAAAGTTGGCAAGATTAAAAGATATAAGTCAGGCTCTGTATGGGGTGGCATGGGTATTGACTCAAGTAATTGGGAAAATACCAAAGGCTTATATTTTCAACATTGGGGTTACGAGCATTGGAAGTCAGGAAAAAGAGTTCAACCACACGTAGGATGGTTTGATGAAGCTCTGTTAGCATCAGAAGAAACTATTTTAGGTAGCTTAGAGGATAAGCTAGTTAGTGAAATAGATAAGATTTTAAAATAGGTGATGTATATGGAAGAAAAATTAATAAAAGCACTTGAGAGAACTGGACTCAATGTGTTTAATCTAGAAAGACCACAGACAGCAAAGAATTGTATTGTATATAACTATATGGAGCAAAATCAATCGTATGAAGATGATGAAGCATCATTAGTTAAATACACCATATATGTTAACTTATATTGCGAAAGTGGTCTTAATAAATATAAGAATCTAATAAAACAAGAACTTAGAAGTGAGGGATTTGGACTTCAGTATGTAGCTCCTGCTTACAAGAGTAGTGAGCTAAAGCTGATTCAACAAGCCTTCACTTTTTTATATTCAGAATTAATCTAAACAAAGGACGGTAATAATTTATGGCAAACAGAATTATAGGATTAAAAAATATCCACATTGCTAAATTAAATGAAGATGGTAGTTATGAAACGCCTGTGAGATTAGCAGGAGCAAAGAGTTTAAATACAACTAACAACTCAACAGAAACATCATTCTACTCAGATGATACGATGGATTTCTATAGTAAGGGTATAACATCGATGGAAGTTGAGATAGAACTTGCTTATTTAGATGCTAAGATAGAAGCATTAATAACAGGAAAGAAATTCGATGAAACAACAGGAGCATTAATCTCTAGCTCTAATGACCAAGCTCCAACTTTTGCTTTACTTTACGAAGCAAGTACATTACAAGAACCTATTAGAAGAGTTATCTATGAATGTATCTTATCAAGAGATGAATTTTCATCATCAACTAAGACAGACTCAATAAGTGAGCAAACTATTAAATTAACTGGTAAAGCTAAACCAAGGGAAGCAGATGGAGTATTTGACTTATTATTAGATAAGAACAAGACAGAAGTTAAAGCGACAGCTTGGAACAATTTCTTTACTACTGTAATGCAACCTGCAGGAAGCTCAGTTTTAACTGAGAGCAAAACAGCAAAATAGTACAAGCACTTTAGGGGATTATATCCCCTTTTTTTTATACAAAAATCTAAATTTTAAAGGAGTAATTAAACAATGGCTAATTTTAACTTAAATAAAAAAGTAGTAACAATTGATGTAAATGGTGAGGAATATATAGCAACAGTAGATATTAAGACAGTTGCTCATTATAAGAAAGAAAATAAAACTTCCTTCTTACAAGATATACAAAAGGTAAGTGAGTTAGATGAAGTAGCAATTATACAACTATTAGGAAGCATAATTAGAAAATCAGAAAAAGCTAATCCAGTAGGTGTTAAATTTTTTAATGAGTTCAATCCGATTGCAATAATTGAAGCATTTACACCAGTATTAATCGAAGTTTTAGGTGCAAATATGCCCGAAGCTAAAGATGAAAGTGAAAAAAAGTAGATTTCTCAATTAGTGAGGATGTTGATATAGATTATCTATATTATGTTTGTACTTCAATGCTTAGGTGGACAGAGGAACAATTCTTACATTCGAGCTTAAGACACATAATAAAGCAGATAGATATCCATGTAAAGATAAATTCTCCTAAGAATGGAGATACAAAAGAAAACAACTCTAAGTCCAATAATGATAAGCAATCAAGGAAAGTTTGTTATAAAGTTTTGGACTAGAAAGGAGGAAATATGGCAAAACGTGAATTGCAAGTTAGAGTAGGAGTAAACCTTGGAGATACTAATTCACAGCTTAAAGCTCTTAATGTTAATATTAAGAATACCAAAAGTGAATTTGAAAAAGCAGGAGCAGGAATAAAGAACTTTGAGCAAACATCGCAAGGTAGTAAGGCTAAAGTTAAGATGCTAACTGAAACTTTGGAAGCTCAAGGCTCTAAATTAAAGATACTTAAAAAGCAAATCACAGAAACAGAAGGAACTCTAAAGACTTCGACCGAAGCTTATAATAACCAAAAGCAGAAGGTAGATGATTTAAATAAAAGGTTAGATGAAACAAGAAAAACTTATGGAGAGAATTCCAAGGAAGTAAAAGCTTTAAATAAGGAACTTAAGGAAGCAGAAAAAGAGCTTAAAACTAAAGAGAAAGCTGTTGTATCGTGCGATAATAAGTTAGTTGGATTAAAGACAAGCCTTAATAAAACGGAAGCTGAAATGAAATCCTTAAAGGCTCAAATTAAGGAGACTACTACAAGTTTTGGAGACTTAGCTAGAAAAGCTAATGATGTTGCATTAAAAGGAGTAGGAACTGCATTACAAGGCGTTGGTGGAGCTTTAAAGGGGATTGGTGGAACTATTGCAGGTGTAGGAACAGCTATGACAGTTGGAATCACAGTTCCAGTAAATAGACTTAAGCAGGAAGCTATTGAACTTGGTGGAGCTTTTGAGGTTTCCATGAGTAATGTTAAAGCTCTTACTTCAGCATCTACAGAAGAAATGGAAGTATTAGAGAAGAAGGCTAGGGAGTTAGGGGCAACTACTACCAAAAGTGCAAAAGAAGCAAGTGATGGGATGGGGTACTTAGCTCTTGCAGGTTACTCGGTTGAGGAAATGCTAGTTTCCATAGAGCCTTTATTAAGGTTGAGTGAAGCTACTCAAATGGATTTAGCTATCGCTAGTGATTTGGCTACGGACTCCTTAAGTGCAATGGGGTTAGGAGCTCAAGATTTAGAGGGTTATTTAAATGTATTAGCTCAAACTCAAAGAAGTAGTAATACCACAGCAAAAGATATGATGGAAGCTTATATAGGTGTTGGTGGTATGCTTAATAACCTTAATGTACCACTGCAAGAATCTGCTACTTGGATTGGACTCTTAGCTAATAAAGGAATTAAGGGTAGTGAAGCAGGGAATGCATTATCATCTACTTTAATTAACCTTACAACAGGAGCAGGACAAGCAGGTGAAGCTATGAAGGAACTTAATCTATCAGCATATGATGGAGAAGGTAAATTCAAAGGAATCTCTGTAGTTATGCAGGAGTTAAAGGGGAAATTGAGTACATTAACTGACGAGCAAAAAGATTACTATCTAGCTATGATTGGTGGAAAGACCAATGTAGATACTTTAAATGCTATGCTAAGTTCAGTTGGAGAAGAGTATGATTCTTTATATGAGAAAATTGGTAATTCAGAAGGAGCTTTAGAATCTTTAGCTGAGACTATGAATGATAATTCAGAAGGTATTAAAAAGAATCTAAATTCAGCTTTAGAAGAGTTTAAACTTAAGATATTTGAAGTGGTAAAACCAATTGAAGATTTAAAGAATAAAATTAAACTCCAATTATTAAATGCATTCAACTCATTACCTGATTCTATAAGTAAGAATGTAATAAGATTAGGTTTATTTATTGCAACATTAGCACCAGTAGTGATAGCAATAGGTGGATTAGTATTTATCTTAGGAAGTGCTGTTAGTGCTTTGGGTACATTTGTAGCAAGTCTTGCAAGTTGTTCTTTACCTATGGTGGCTGTAATAGCAGGAGCTTACATTTTGTATGAAGCAATAAAGCAAAATTTTGATAATATAAAATTGTCAGTAGAAAACTTAATGATAGCATTTCAAGATAATTTAGCACCTATTCAGGATGGATTTGCTACTCTATGGACAGTAATGCAGGATATATGGCAAACCATAGGAGAGCCACTTATAACTTACATGGGTGAACTTATTGTTATTGTAGTTGACTTCATAACAGCAATATTACCTAGTATATCGACAGCTTTTGGAATTGTATGTGACTTCTTAAAGTCAGCATGGGATTCTGTAGGAAAACCTGTATTTGATTTCATAATGGAAGTTGTAGGATGGGTAGTTGATTGGTTTAAGCAATATATGCCTATCATATCGGATGTATTTAATTCTGTAATGGATACAATTAAGAAGTTATGGGATTCTGTAGGGAAACCATTATGGGATATAATTAAAGCTATTATTGAAGGAGTGATTGAAGCTCTTAAGCCGATATTATCTTCATTGTTAGATGCATTTGGAAGTATGGTTGATGGTATTTCTTCTGTATGGAATGGAATATTAAAACCTGTATTTGATGCTATTATTGAAGTTGCAGGATGGTTAATATCAAAGGCTATGCCACACATAGACTCTTTCAAAGATGGTGTTACATCAGCAATGGAATGGTTACTTAGTCCTATTCAGTGGGTAATTGATAAATTTAAATCATTGATGGATTGGGTAGGAAAGATAGGAGATAATGTAGGGGGATTCTTAAATAAGATAAATCCATTTAAAAGGTCAATTACTATTGATACAGAAGTTGGAGAAGTTCCTGAGATGGATTCATTATCGAGAGTTGCATTAAGTGGTAGCTACTACAATTCAGATACAATGAGAGCTAAAGAAGTAAATCAAATGCTACAAGTAGCAAATGGATTAGGACAGCAATCAAATATAGATGTTAATGTTAATATGGACACAGAAGCAATGGGTGCTAAGATTGCAAATGCTGTTTTAGAAGCTCTAGCAAATAGTTTAAATATTGATATTACTACTAACATTGATGGTAGAGCTGTAGCAAAATCTACAGCTAGGTATATGGAATCGGAAATAAATAGTATCAACAGAAGAAAGACAAGGCTAGGAGGGGCATTTTAACAATGAGAATACATGATTTAGTATTGAACTTTGAAAACTTAGGTAAGATAGTTAAAGATAAATCGGCTGTAGGGTCAGGTGAAGTTGATGCTAATCTGTTTCTGCTTTCTCCTATGTACGCAGGTAAAGCTATTAGATTAGATAAATTGGAGAATGCATATGTTAATTTGATGATTCCAAACCAAGTAGAGCCAATAATTATAGAGTGTGATACTTTAGGGGATAAAGTTTACTTTATTCCTTCAGAAGAGTTTATTGATACCATTGGAACATATACAGCAGACCTTTCATTAAAATTTACAAAGAATCGAAAAATGGTTTCGCCAAAGTTTAGTTTCAATGTAGTTCAAACAAATGAACAAGGATAATTATTGAAAGATAAGTTTCAATAGTTAAAGGTATAATGCTAATTAAATTTAGTAGTATACCTTTATTTTTTTATTAGTTAAATATGTTATAATTCATATAAGATAAAAAAGGGGGAAGGTTTATGGAGGATAAGCTTATTTTTATTATTAAATTTGGAGAACTTGAGCATCTTAAGTTATTAAGAGAAGGGAAATTATATTGTAAGAATTTAAAGTATTATAATGATATGGAAATAAAAACAGGTGATAGAGAGATGGGAGATTATTTAGATGGTAAGCTTAAGATAAATGATATCACAACTTGTAAAATGTATGATTATGAAACAAAAGAAATTAAAGATTTAGATTGCAAGGATATAGTAGCTACATTTGAAGATATTGATAAGATGCCTGTATTTTGTTTAACAGGTGTTACTTTAAAAGAATTAGATAGCATTGAGACAAATGAAAATAATGTAATTAAAGGTAAAATTAATTTAGGTAATAAATTAGGAAAAATGGGTTCAAATGATTATTGGGAGAATGGATTGCTTATTACTAATGGAACAGAATTTGTGAATAGAATAAAAAATGCATGTGAGTTGAATGGAATCTCGATGAGAGCTGATGAAGTACAATATAGTGATATGAACATAAATTACACTGATAGAATTCAAAGCATAACTGAAAATGTTGAGAATGTTGCATTTTGGAAGGATAATTATTATTCATATCAACATGAATGGAGATTTATTTTTCAAAATAAAAGAGTAATAGATGATTTTACTCTTGATATAGGAGATATTTCTGATATTACGAAGATATGCAATAAAGAAGAAATACAAGAGCTTTTTGAAAAAGATTTAATAATTGAAATAGTTAAAAGATAATATTCAATAAAATTCGGATTTTAATAAGGCGTAGTAGTGATACTATGCTTTATTTTTTTTGATTGAGATTTTAATCAAATAGTAAATATATAGAACTCAAATACATTATTTTACTTATAAAGTAAGTTTATGTCGATAATCTTGAATTTTACATATATGTATCGTACTATATAAGCATAGGAGTTGGTTGTATGTGGGATAATAAGAAGAATTTGAGTGAAGAAGATATTAAAATGAAATTTATTACTCCTGCCATTGAGAAAGCAGGTTGGAATATAAAAAGCCAAGTTAGAGCTGAATATTCTTTTACAGATGGAAGAATTATTGTTAGAGGTAACTTGACAGCAAGAGGAAAGCGAAAGAGGGCAGACTATTTACTATTTTATAAACCAAACCTACCTATAGCAATAATAGAAGCAAAAGATAACAAAAACTCCGTAGGTTCAGGAATGCAACAAGCTATTGAATATGCAGAGATACTAGATGTACCTTTTGTATATTCAAGTAATGGTGATGGATTCCTAGAGCATGATATGACAACTGGAACTGAAAGGGAATTATCAATGGATGAATTTCCAAGTAGTGAAGAGTTGTGGAAGAGGTATAAAAGTACAAAAGATTTAACAGAAACAGAAGAAGAAATAATAACAGAACCATACTACTTTATGCCAGGGGATAAGCAACCTAGATATTATCAACGAAATGCAATCAATAGAACTATTGAAGCTATTGCAAAGGGACAGGATAGAATACTTCTTGTAATGGCAACTGGTACTGGAAAGACTTATACAGCTTTCCAAATAATTTGGAGACTTTGGAAGAGTGGTAGAAGCAAAAAGATATTATTCTTAGCAGATAGAAACATCTTAGTTGACCAAACAAGACAAAATGACTTCAGACCTTTTGACAAGGTTATGACTAAAGTTGAAAATAGAAGGATGGATAGTTCTTATGAAGTATACTTAGCATTGTATCAACAACTAAGTGGAAATGATGATTTAGAAATCTTTAGACAGTTTAGTCCAAACTTTTTTGATTTGATAGTAGTTGACGAATGTCACCGAAGCTCAGCTAAAGATGGGTCAAGATGGAGAGGTATATTAGAGTATTTTAGTAGTGCAGTTCAAATAGGTTTAACTGCAACTCCAAAGGAAACTAAGGATATATCAAGTATATCTTACTTTGGTGAACCTATTTATACCTACAGCCTAAAGCAAGGTATTGAAGATGGTTTCTTAGCACCTTATAAGGTAATTAGAATTGGTCTTGATAAAGATTTAGAAGGTTATAGACCTACTAAGGGAAAGACTGATATGTATGGTGAAGTTATTGAAGATAGGGAATATAACATTAAGGATTTTGATAGAAAGTTAATCATTGATGATAGAACTAAGAAAGTAGCTCAAAAGGTTACAGAGTACCTTAAAAAGACAGATAGATTTGCTAAGACAATAGTTTTTTGTGTAAATATTGACCATGCAGAAAGAATGAGACAGGCACTTATTAATGAAAATAAAGATTTAGTTAAAGAAAATGCTAAATATATAATGAGGATTACTGGTGATAATGATGAAGGTAAAGCTCAGCTTGATAATTTCATTGATGAAGAATGTCTTTATCCAACTATTGTTACAACTAGTAAGCTAATGACTACAGGTGTAGACTGTAAGACTTGTAAGCTGATAGTTCTAGATAATAACATTGGTAGTATGACAGAATTTAAACAGATTATAGGTCGTGGAACTAGATTAAGTCCAAGCTATGGTAAAGAATATTTTACTATTATGGACTTTAGAAATAGCTCAAGATTATTCTCAGACCCTGATTTTGATGGAGAACCAGTAGTTATTTATGAGCCATCAGTAGATGGAGACCCTGTACCACCTGATACAGTAGATGGAACAGATATAGATGTTGATAATCCTATTAATGGAGGTACTTCAACGTTTGGAGGAAATAATTCTTTTAGTAATGAAGATGGAAATATTGATGGTGATGATAAACCTAGGTTCTATAGAGTTAATGATGTTCCTGTAAAGGTTATTAGCGAAAGAGTCCAATATTATGACAAGGATGGAAAACTTATAACTGAATCTCTTAAGGATTATTCAAAGAAGAATATGAGAGATGAATTTGCAACTTTAGATGAATTTTTAACTAGGTGGAATAGTGAAGAAAGAAAAGAAGCAATAGTAGAAGAACTTAAGGAGCATGGAGTTTTACTTGATGCTTTAAGAGAAGAAATAGGACATAAGGATATAGATGATTTTGATTTGATATGTCATATTGCTTTTGATAAGAAGCCATTAACTAAAGCTGAAAGAGCTAATAATGTTAAGAAGAGAGGATATCTTTATAAGTATTCTGATATGGCTCAAAAAGTATTAGAAGCACTTTTGGAAAAGTACAAGGATGAAGGTATTAATCAATTAGAAGATACAAAAATATTAAAACTTAAAGACTTTGAAAAGTTTGGTAGTCCTATGAAGATTGTTAAGCTTTTTGGAGGAAAAGAAGGCTATTTAAAAGCAGTTAAAGAGCTAGAGGAAGAAATATATACAGCATAGGAGAGGTAACATATGAGTATAAACAACTTGGTAAAAAGACTACAAGATATAATGAGAAACGATGCAGGAGTAAATGGTGATGCACAAAGAATAGAACAGTTAGTTTGGCTTCTTTTCTTAAAAGTTTATGATTCAAAGGAAGAGTTATGGGAATTTGAAGATGATGATTTTGAATCTATAATTCCTGAAGCGTATAGATGGAGGAATTGGGCAGTTGATAACAAAGATGGTAAAGCTCTAACTGGTGATTCATTATTAGAGTTTGTTAATCAAAAGTTATTTCCAGCATTAAAGAATTTAGTGATAGATGAAACTACACCAATTTTTAAAGCGATAGTTAAATATGCTTTTGAAGATTCTATTAATTATATGAAAGATGGAGTTCTTTTAAGACAAGTTATAAATGTAATTGATGAAGTTGAATTTACTGAATATGAGGAAAGACATGCCTTTAATGATATTTATGAAACAATTTTAAAAGACTTACAAAGCCAAAGGTCAAGTGGGGAATTTTATACTCCTAGAGCAGTTACAGAGTTTATAGTAAATATGGTGAAGCCACAATTAGGACAAAAAGTAGCAGATTTTGCTTGTGGTACTGGGGGATTCTTAGTATCAGCTCTTAAGTATATGGAAGCACAAATTAAAACTGTTGAAGATAGAAAAGTTTATGATAGTTCAGTATTTGGTATTGAAAAGAAAGCATTACCACATCTACTTTGTATAACTAATTTACTTTTACATGATATTGATGAACCCAAAGTAATGCATAGCAACTCATTAGAGAAAAATGTAAGAGAATATAGGGAAGAAGATAGATTTGATGTAATCCTAATGAATCCACCTTATGGAGGAAATGAAAAGGATGCAGTTAAAGTTAATTTCCCAATGGAACTTAGAAGTAGTGAAACTGCAGACTTATTTATGTCTGTAATTATGTATAGATTAAAAAGAAATGGTAAAGCAGCGATAGTTCTACCTGACGGATTCCTATTTGGAACAGATAATGCAAAGGTAGCTATAAAGGAAAAACTATTAAATGAATTTAACCTTCATACTGTTATAAGACTACCTCATAGTGTGTTTGCTCCATATACTTCAATTACAACGAATATATTATTCTTTGATAAAACAGAGCCAACAAAAGAAACTTGGTTTTATAGGATGGACATGCCTGAAGGATATAAAAACTTCTCAAAGACCAAGCCAATTAAGTTGGAGCATTTAGAACCAGTAGCTAATTGGTGGGAAAATAGAGAGGAAATTAGCATAGATGGATTTGATAAAGCTAAAAAATATACTGTTGAAGAAATTAAAGCTTTAGGATATAACTTAGATTTATGTGGATTCCCTAATGTTGAAGAAGAAATTTTAGAACCTGATGAATTAATAAATAATTATAAGGTTAAAAGAGAGAGCCTTAATGCTGAAATTAATAGCATCCTATCAGAGATAGAAGCAATGTTGGGGGTAAAATAATGAAAGCACAAGATTTAAAAAACTCAGTCCTTCAATTAGCTATTCAAGGTAAGTTAGTAGAACAAAATCCTAATGATGAACCAGCGTCTGTACTTATAGAAAAGATAAAAGCTGAGAAAGAGCAACTGATTAAGGAAAAGAAGATTAAGAAAGAAAAGCCACTGCCTGAAATAAGTGAAGAAGAAAAGCCTTTTGAAATCCCTGATAATTGGCAATGGGTTAGATTAGGTGATATAGGTTCTTGGGGTTCAGGAGCGACTCCATCAAGGAGTAATCCAAGTTATTATGGGGGTAAGATACCTTGGTTAAAGACTGGTGAATTAAAAGATGGATATATAAATTCAGCAGAAGAGTTTATAACAGAAGAAGCGTTGAATAAAACTTCAGTAAAGTTGAACAAAGTAGGTTCTGTATTAATTGCTATGTATGGAGCTACTATAGGAAGATTAGGAATATTAAATATTGAAGCAACTACAAATCAAGCTTGTTGTGCATGTAATACATTTACTGGAATATATAATAAATATTTATTTTACTATTTATTATCACAAAGAGAAGAACTAAAAAGTAAAAGTGAAGGCGGAGCACAACCTAATATATCAAAAGAGAAGATTATTAGGCATCTTATGACTTTACCACCATTAGAGGAACAAAAGCGTATAGTAGCTAAAATAGAAGAAGTTTTAGAAAAGATAGAAGAATATGATAAGGCTGAAAAAGAATTAAGTAAACTTGAAAAAGCTTTCCCACAAGATATGAAAAAATCAATATTACAGTATGCAATTCAAGGAAAATTAGTAGAGCAAAATTCAAATGATGAACCAGCATCTATACTTTTAGAGAAGATAAGGGCAGAGAAAGAGCAATTAATTAAAGAAAAGAAAATTAAGAGAGAAAAGCCATTACCTAAGATAAGTGAAGAAGAAAAACCTTTTGAAATTCCTGATAGTTGGGAGTGGGTTAGGTTAGGAGAGTGTGTTAAAAATATTAAAGGTGTAACATTCAAAAAGAATGTAGTAAGTGAAAAATATAAAGATGGATATGATTTCATTTTGAGGGGAGGAAATATTAATTCTCAAAATGGACAATTAGAATTTTTGGACAATATTTATATTCCTAAAGAAATAGTTAATTATGAACAATATATAAAATGTGGTGATACATTAATGGTTGCATCATCAGGTACTAAGAGCTCTATTGCAAAATCTACTTATATTAATAAAGAAATGCTTAACACAAGTGTTGGGGCATTTTTGTATATTATAAGACCAAGTAAATTTGTATGCAGTAAATATATAAATCTACTTATTAGATATTTCAGACAAAAAATAATAAATACAACATCTGGAACTAATATAAGTAATGTAAGCAAGGGTATTTTAGATGCAATGGTTATACCAGTCCCACCATTAGAGGAGCAAAATCGAATTGTTGAAAAAGTAGATAATCTTATGCTTTACTTTGATAGACTTGAAAATACAATCTATAATCAAGATTTAATCAATAAGTTAGTACAACCCAAATCCATTGAAGTATCAGATTTAAAAGAGTTAATAAATAATTAAAAGTAAAAATGAACATGAATTAATATTTATGTTCATTTTTATATATGGCAATATTGAGGAATTATTAGGTAGATTTATAGAAAATAAAATAATAAAATACAAATATAGACAAAAAAGAAACTTTTTGATAAAATATTATTCGCAAATTAAAAGGGGGATAATATGGAGAGGGATAGATATATAAGAGAAAATTATAAAAGAAAACCATTGATAGAATTAGCTAAAGATTTAGAAATGGATTATTGTGATTTAGCATTAAAATTAAGGCAAGATGGATTAATAGATGACATAAATCCATATGATATAAACTATGTGTTAAATAACTTAGAAAATATGAGTTTAAATGATATTGCTAAGAAATTAGGATTGACTAATAATCAAACTGCTAATATAGTAAAAAAGTTTGGAAAAGCAAAGCGAATAAAGCACGTAAGTGAATATACAGAAGATGAAGTAGTAAAGAAATTTAAATATATAATAGAAGAAAAAATAGGAGAGAAGGTTAACGATACCTTAGCATATGATATATCAAGTAAAAAAGTGCAAAATTTTGAAGGGGGTCATGCTTTATTAAAGTGGGCGAATATAGAAAAAGATAAGCATCCAATATATAAGCATTTTTCAGCTTTAGCATATTTATTTAATTTAGCATATCCTGAAAAGTTTAGACCATATCAGTTTAATCATACTAAGAAAACAAAAAGCTATTTTACAAGAAAAAGATACTTAGGAGAACTATTATATATAATTGAGAATAAAATGGGAATAAGTAGGGAAAATATCGCTTTTCTTGTGAATGTCAATGGATTTCTAAATAATCAACAATTAAATTTTTATGGTTTAGCAAGTTTACATTTAGACTTATTTGGAACTAAGGAAAAAATGATAAATGCACTATTGGAACATATTAACCAAGATGATGTTAAAAAAGAAAGTTTTGAATCTACATATAAATTGAAAGAGAAACTAGATAACGAGGGAATTAACAGTAATAAATGCTTCTGTAAGTGGTGTAATAAAAATGATGACGTAGAAATACACCATATGTGTAATAAGAAGGATAGATTTGGTTTGAATCTTAATATAGATGATGTTGAAAATTTAATTCCTTTATGTAAATATCATCATAATATGGTAAGAACAATGACGCTAGATAATTTTAAGCTGGAAAATAAAGAAGAATGGAGAAATATCACTTTGAATTATATTTTAAAATGTGAAACAGATTCTTGTAATTAAGGTAATAAAATTCAGATTTTATAGGTAGAATGGCTATTTTAGTCGCTCTACCTTGTTTTTTTGAATTTTAGAATTAAAAATAATAGACGAATACTAATTTAAAATGAGCTTAAAATTTATTTTTTTGTCAGAATTGATATGAAAAAGAGAGCCATTGCTGACTCTCATGGGGGTTACAGTATTTCATCTATTACTAGAGTAGTGCTTCTAGCTCCGATGTAGTAAGATTTAAGCTTAACGTTTTTGTTAAGTAGTTCTTTGTGGATATGGTCTTTGTAAACTGTGCCTAGCTTTTGTCCACTAAGATGATTAACTATTAACCCATCCTTGCTTAATTCCAAATTAACTATGGGTGGCAGTTCAGTAACACCATCAACTAACTTGCATTTAATAGATTCTATCTCTAGCTTTCTATTCAATTTGTTAGATTCTATTTTACTTATCTTTCCATCAAAATAATTACTGTTTTTAATGCTAACTTCAATTAACTTGTAGCTATCGAATAAACTTATTTCTCCTTCTGAATCTTCTATTAATTGGGATGCTGTTTTGTATTGAAGGGATAGAATAAATTCTAGTGAAGACCAATAGAAGTCTATTATATATCTATTAACATCTTTAACATTTTTACTTAGAAATATCTGAATCCCTTTAGCAACTTCTTCTTGTGAGTAGTTATCAAATACTTCTTTAGCATAAATTTCTTGAGCTAAGCAAGATGCTTTATACATCAATAGTCTTTCCTCAGGTGAGTATTTAAATTCATAATCTAGTAGCTTTTCACCAAAGCCACCTGTTTTACAGATAGTCTGTTTTCTATAATTATTTTCTTTTTGAAATTTATCATAGTTACGTTGAATCATATTACTTACTTCAAGAGCTCTACCTTCATCGGCAGATAATACTAGAGCTGTTACAAAAGTATCAGCCATAATTGGAGTATCATCATTAATGTATAAATTAGAATATCTCATAACTTTAGCATGAAGACCATGGTATTTTCTTTCTATGTTATTTGGAGCTTTAGTCATCTCATAAGCATAGCCACTAATAATTGATGGAGTATCTTTACAAACTTTCCAATGGTAGTTTTTATCGGGAAGCAATGGAAAGAAGCTTGGCTTTTCTTCATAGCCTTTTATAAAGTTATTCATTTGTTCTTCTGTTACAGCCTCCAATGTCTTAGGAGAATCTATAGCTTTCATTTGTAGAACTATTCCTTCACATAGTTTTTTATCAATGCTATGGAATCTATCTATATAGTGTTGCTTTCTTTCAACTTCACTCAGACTCCATAATGATTTTAGATTTTGAATATCTAAATTTAAATCTTTAACTTCTTTGTTAGTTACGAAAGTACCATCAGCTTTAAAATATCCATACTCCTGAGCAGTATCACCAATAGTAGAGCTTGTTATGGCAAGTTGACCTATTTTATCACCTAATACTTTGAGATTGCAATAAACTCTATTTTCATCAGTGTAGACCATAGGAACGCTTTTACCATCTTCCTTATTGACAAATAATAGACCATCAGCAGGAGGAACAACGCTATTCATTAATATTTCATTATTAGAAACTAATAGAATATCTCCATCGAAATCACAACCTGATTTAATCATTGCATCAATTCCTCTTTGATTAAAGATAATCATTTCATTTGTAAAATTGCAATACTTATCATAAGCAGGAGCTTGTACCAAGATTTCATTTGTAATCTCTTGATAAGAAGCTAATGGAAATCTAGCACAGAATCTTTTTCCGATTTCTCCTTTTACATAAAACTCGCTAGGAACTAATCCACCAGTAACCTCATTTAAATTTCCAATGGTGTTATTAGCTTTAGTTTGAGCAACACAATAATCTAAGAATAGTAGTGGGTCTGCTACAGCAACTTTGAAATTAGAATCATTAATGTAAAATTTCCCCGAAGCTAATTCGGCTGTCTTTCTTTTCAACATAGTAACTAAGCTTTTTTTTATAGTTGGTACTTTAATATATTTATCAAAATCCAATTGTAGTAGCTTAGAGATTTTATCAGCTTTATTAACTACAGTTTCTTTTACTTCTGTAGTAGCTTCATCGACACTACTATTAGAGATGATTTTAAGGAACTCTAGAACAGCATTTTTATCACCTTGGTACACTTTGTAAAGGAAATCTTTTGTTGGTTTTGCTAACTCAGCATACTCATGGGGAGTAATAGCTAACATTGTAAGCAGTTGGTAAGATGTTGTTGCAATTTTTTTAGCTTCTTTCTTGGCTACTTTAGTTATATATAAACAATCTGTTAAATGTGAAAATTTCTTATCTTGGGAATTATAATAGTCTTCTTGGGAGTCAAACCATCCACACCATTTAGCCATACTTTCATTTATAATAATAGAATCTTCTTTAATAGCTCTAGGAATACCCCTATAGTCAATGATAGTCCTTGTACCACCATGAAATTCATCTAAGTAACCAAGTATATCTACATTGGTGATTAAGCCTTTAGTTGCCATACTACTTCTGATTGTAATCCAACTAGGTATATAATCCATCTTAAGCTCATGCTTTATCTTTTCGAATACTAAGTTACCTGCAATTCCACATCCATCAAAGGCTGTTACTTTTAAAATACAATCATCACCTTGAGCTTTAACTAATTCATTGGAGCTGTTGAATATCTTAATATCATTTCTTATAACTGAATAATCAACATCTTTAACAATTATGAAATTAGGAATAATATTTGTCTTATAGCTCCCTGAGAATAGAAGACTGAATCTTGCTAAAATATCTTTATTGATGCAAAGCTCTTTTCCTTTTTGTTTCTCCAATCTATCTGCTGATACTATTCTTTCAATTGCCTTTAGTGCATTTTTAAGTAGAGCATCATTCTTGGCAATGTAATATCCTTCATTCTTTTTCATTTGGCTAGTTGTTGCGATATAGAACTCGTAGTCAATACCATCAATTACTACGTCATTGTAATTATCTTGAGTTATTCCAACAACTTTTACTAACCAAGGTAGATGAAATCCTTCGGTTAATTTAGTTCCTGCTAATTCACATAGGATATGAATGAATTGACTTTCATCCATTGTAATATCTCTCTTTTGTTTAGTTGATAAGTTGTATTCTTTAATTGTAAATTGGATTTTCTTCTTCATAAGTTTATTACCTCTTTTCTTTAAGTTTTATTATTAGTAGGGGAATTTATCCCCTAGTTTTTTAATACATAGATTTCTACATATTCTTCTCCAAAACCATTTTCTACAGGTCTTTTGATTAACATCTTAGTAAATTTTTCTCTATGAGCATGAACTTCTTTAGCAGTTCTAAAGAACCTATTGGCTATTATCTCAAATAACTCGGGTAGATGTATCTCTTTACCATATGCTTGGTAAAGCTGTATAGTTTCATATGTGAAGTCTATTACCTTATTATAGAAAATTATTGATTCATTATTTAGTAAATAGTGGTCTTGTTTACAATGTAATTCGTTAGGGGTTAGCTCTAAGCTCACTAGGGAATAGATAAACATATCTAAGTTCATTGCTGTCTTTTCACTAACCAATTGGTGATAGTTATGGTGAACTTTTGCAGATTCCTTTCTAACACCTGTAAAAAAGAAATCTTTTTCTTTTTTTCTTTGCTCTTTTAATAATCTCTTAACTTCCTTTTTCCATTTCTTAGCTATTAGCTTTCTTGATTGCATTAGCACTTCATATAATCCATCTTCACTTAAAAACCAAGCACTATAAGCATTGTTTAGAGTGCCTATTTGTATTAATTCTTTTTCTTCATCATCAACTTTACTTAACATCATAGAAACATTACTATGCTCAATCCATTCAGCTACTTCTTTTGCTAAGAAGTAAGGTTGTTCCCATGTTCCATATACAGTTAATTCTTTACCACAATAGTTAGTTGTTGATATTTTATTTATTATCATTATTTATTACCTCCATTTAATACAAATTCTTTTACCAGTGTTTGAGTTATCAAGGCTGAAACAGTGATATTTAATTCATCTGCCTTTTTCTTTAATAGGTCTGCTAATTCTTCTTTAGCTCTAAAGTTAACAATTTTTGTTTTCATATTTTACCTCTTTCTTATAAAACAATGTTTTACATTATAATTAAAAATTTTTGGAAGCTTAATTTGCTTTCAAGTTATTATTGCCAACTAGTTTTGGAAATGTAAAAGATTGAGGAAGAAAAAATAAAAAAATTCAAAATCTCAATTTACGATATATGTACCTAAATGATACAATAAAATTAATAACGTAAAAGTGTATGGAGGAAATATAAAATGGAAAAAGTATGTGCTTATTGTAGAGTTTCTACAGATTCAAAGGAGCAGGAAAGTAGTTTTGAAAATCAAAGGGCATATTTTGAAAGAGAGCTTTCCAAAGAAAATGGATTTAATTTAATTAAAATATACGCTGATAAAGGATTAACAGGAACTGTATTTGATAGAGAACAATTTTTAGATATGTTATATGATGCAGGATTAGATTATCAAACAATAAAAGGTAAGTTAATATTTACTACATCTGATAGAGAGCCATTATTTAAATACATATGTGTTAGTAATACTAGTAGGTTTGCAAGAAATATATTGATAGTTGATATAATAAGAGAATTGAGGAAAAAGAAGGTCTATATAAAATTCATGGATTGGGGGAAGTCTACTGAAGATGATGATATAGATTTAACCTTAAACATATTTCTTTCTATGGATGAACAAACATCAAGAGATATATCAAGTAAAGTGAGAAATGGATTTAAAAAACTTGCTCAATCTGGGGATAAGGTTTTAACTAATCCTAAAATTTATGGATATAATTATGATAAAAAGGAAAATAGATTGATAGCAATACCTGAAGAAGCTGAAGTGGTAAAGCTAATATTTGAACTATCATTAAAGGGTGAAGGTAAAAGACGAATAGCTAATTATCTAAATGAAAATAACATTTTAAGGAGAGGAAAGCCATTTAGTCTAAATGGAATATCTAGCATATTAAGAAACGTAAAGTATGCAGGTTACAATAATCCATTACAATATCGAACGACAGGAGTATTCGAAGGTGATAAAAGAAGTATAACTAGAAATAAAGATGTAAATATTGTTAAATCAGATAGAATAGAAGCAATAATAGATATTGAAACTTTTAATAAGGTACAAAGTATTAAAGAAAGGAATACAACAGAAACAACTAAAAGAGGACTAAATAGAGGAAAGTCTCCTTACAGAGGTAAGTTTAAATGTCAATATTGCAATAGTAATTATAATAGAAACAAAGATAGAGGATATACTTATTATGTATGTGCAAACAGACGAAGAAAAAGTAGTTCTTGTTCTTCACCTAACATAAATGAAGAACTATTAGAAAAGTTACTTGATAATAAATGTACAAGTTTTATCGAAGATGTAAAAAACTTTAGAGAATCTATTAAAGAAAAAATGGCTTTAATTGTAATGGAGTTGCAAGACAGTTTATTAAAAGGTGACATAAGTGTTAAAATTAACAAATTAAATCAGCAAATTACTAAATTGAAAGAGAAAGAAAATAAATTGTTAGATTTGTATTTAAACTCAGCTATTGATAAAGATGTACTTGAGCTAAAGCAAGTTGAGATTTCAGAAAATAAAGAGATGTTAAAAAGTGAGCTTGAAATATTAAAAAATAATGAAAAGACATATGCAGAGCAATCAAGTTTTGTAAATTATTATTATGAATATTTAGATAAGTTAATAACTAAATACTCTAATGGTATAAATAAGGAAGATTTGTTAAAAGAAACAGTGAATTTTTCGTTAGATATGGAGAAAAATATAGTTGTACAATACAAATATATGGAGGTATTTAATAAAATGATAGATATTTATAATTTACGAAAAATGTACTCTAAAGCTAAAACTTATGACCCTACTGATTTTAAGATATAACAAAAGGTAGTGATTATATTGGAGAAATATGATTATGTATTTAGATGGCTAAAAAAAGCAACAAAGCCAGAAAGGCATATTGAAGAAATGGAGACATTTGCAAAAAAACATCCAATAATATTTATGAAGTTTCATAAAGAATCTAGTTCAATAGTAAAATATGATGAAAATGATTCTAAATATATCAAATCTAAAGAAGAGTTAATAAAGTTATTCAACCAAAATGAAGAAGAATTCAAACCGGTTTTGGAAGCAGTTAAAAGTAAATTTAATTATTAATTATTTAAGAGGTAAGATTTATGGATAATAATAAAAATAGGATGAAAGACAGACCTAAGTCTAAAAATGAATTAAGAAAAATTGATCCAACTGGAAATTCAGAAGTTGGTATAGAAAATGGCGAAAGAATAGGAGCTCATGCTCATAATAAAAAAAGCTATAAAACTTATGAGTGGATGCAAGATAAATAATAATAAAGAGTTATAATAAAATTAAAGGTTAGATTTGTGTCTAGCCTTTAATTTTGTTATAAAAGAAAATAAAAATTATTATTGCTATAATATTAAAGTAATGGTGTAATATTGATATTAAATAATATCATTTATATAATTAGTATTAAAGAAATTAAAAGAATAAGTATAGGAGAAATAAGTAATGGAGAACGGTGTTGCAACAATAAATAAAGAAAAACTAAAAGTAAAAAAGCCAAGTCTTTATAAAGTTATTATGCATAATGATGATTTTACAACCATGGAGTTTGTAGTAGAAGTGCTAAAAACTGTATTTAATAAAGATATAAATACATCAAATAAAATAATGATGGATGTTCATAAAATCGGAAGAGGAATTGTAGGAGTATATCCTTATGACATAGCAGCAACAAAAGTTGCTATTGCATTGGGGATGGCTAAGGAAGAAGGTTTTCCTTTTAATATTACAATTGAGGAGGAATAAAAGGTGGAAATTTCAAGAGAAGTTAATGAGATTATTTTAAAGAGTTATGATTTTGCAAAAAGCAATAAGGATGAGTTTATAACAGCTGAACACTTATTATATGGAATTACTTTTGAAGATAGATTTATAAATGCTTTAGAGGAACTAAATTACAATGCAATAGATTTAAGAAAAAAGTTAGATGAATATATTAGTGAATATATTGAAGAAGGAAATACTGATAGCCCAGTAGAAAGCTATAGTTTTCAGCAAGCAATTATAAAAGCTAGTGAACAAGCCATATTTTCAAGTAAAAAAAGTATTACAATGGAGCATTTAATTTCTGCAATATATGATTTAGAAAATAGTTATGCTTCATTTTATTTACAAGAAGAAGGAATAGAAAAAAGAGATTTATTATACAAGCTTTGTCATGAAAATTATAATAATGATGATTATATTAGTGAAGGATTAATTTCAGAAGAAAATGAAGAAATTGATAATGAAATAAATGTAAATAACAAAAAAGATTTAATTAAAACATTAACTGTAAATTTAAATGAGCAAGTTAAAGGTGAAAATTCTGATCCATTAATAGGAAGAGAAGAAATTTTAGAAAGAACAATACAAATATTATGCAGAAGAACTAAGAATAATCCAATTCATGTAGGGGAGCCAGGGGTTGGGAAAACTGCAATAACATTAGGATTAGCAAGACTTATAAATAGTGGTAATGTACCTGAAAAGTTAAAAAATGCTGAAATATTTTCATTAGATATTGGAGCTGCATTAGCAGGGACAAAGTATAGAGGAGATTTTGAAGAAAGAATCAAGAAAGTTTTAAATGAAATAGAATTGCATGAAAATCCAATTGTGTATATAGATGAAATTCATAATATTGTTGGTGCGGGAGCTATAGATGGTGGAGCTTTAGATACTTCAAATCTTTTAAAGCCATATTTAGTAGGAGGAAAAGTTAAATTTATTGGTGCAACAACTTTTGATGAGTATAAAAAGTATTTTGAAAAAGATAAAGCATTAAGTAGAAGATTTCAAACCATTGAAGTAAAAGAAACATCAATAGAAGAAACTATAAAGATAATCAATGGATTAAAGTCAAATTATGAAAGCTATCACAATGTAAAATATACTAATAATGCAATTAAGATAGCTGTTGAATTAAGTAGTAAATATATAAACGATAGATTTTTACCAGATAAGGCTATAGATATTATTGATGAAGCAGGAGCATATGCATCAATGAATAGAAGTGATTTAAATGAAGTCTTAATAGACGAAAAAGTTATTGAAGATGTTATTTCAAGAATATGTCATATACCTAAAAATACTGTTGAAAAAGATGAGGTTTCATCATTAAAGGATTTAGAAAAGAATCTTGAAGGGAATATATTTGGACAAGATAAAGCAATACATGAAGTGGTTAGATGTATTAAAATTTCAAGAGCAGGATTAAATAATGAAAATAAACCAATAAGTTCATTACTATTCGTTGGTCCGACGGGAGTAGGAAAGACCGAAGTAGCAAAGACTTTAGCAAATAGTTTAGGAGTGAAATTAATTAGATTTGATATGAGTGAGTATGCTGAAAAACATGCAGCAGCAAAACTAATAGGTGCGCCTCCAGGTTATGTTGGATACGAAGAAGGTGGATTATTAACAGATACTATAAGGAAAAATCCATATTGTGTTTTATTATTAGACGAAGTAGAAAAGGCTCATCCTGATATATTAAATGTTTTACTTCAAGTTATGGATTATGCAACATTGAGTGATAATCAAGGAAGAAAAGCTGATTTTAGAAATGTTATACTAATAATGACTTCTAATGCTGGAGCTAAAGATATTGGTAAAAGTGTTATTGGATTTGGTGAAAGGGTTATCCAGGGAGAAGCAATTATGGAAGAAGTTAAAAAGTTCTTTACTCCTGAATTTAGGAATAGATTAGATAAAATAGTTGTATTTAATCACTTGAATAAAGAAATGGCATTAAATATTGCTAGAAGAGAATTAAATAAATTTAATGAACAGTTATTAAAGAAAAATGTTAAAATTACCTTTGATGAAGAATGTGTTAAATTTATTGCTAAAAATGGAACTTCTCAAGAATATGGAGCAAGAGAGATTATTAGGATTATTAATCAAGAAATTAAACCAATGCTTGTTGATGAAATTCTTTTTGGAAAGTTAAGTAATGGAGGAGAAATAGCTGTTACTAATGTAGATGGTAAATTTATTTATAGTTAATAGTTTAATATATTAAATAAAAAATACTTTTTAAATACCCTCATATGTTTTAGCTTATATTAATATAATTAATATAGTTAAGGATATATGGGGGTATAAAAATGGATAACGTATTAAATATTGAGAAGTGTAAAATTTGTGGTGGATTAGTTAGAATAGAAAATAATGGATATTCAATTAGTAAACTTTGTACTTGTTGTGGGTATTTTTATACTAAAGAGAAATTTAGTAACGAACATAATTGTAATTGTGTAGAGTGCAATGAAAACAAAAAGAGTGAATTAAGTGTAGTAGAATACCTACATCCATGTGGTGCGTATAAGTTAGTTACATTAAGTGGGGTTGCAAAGTCTGGAACTTTAGGTGAAAACTTAACAGAAGATCAAGTCTTAAAAATGTTTAACTTTAGTGATACTTCTAGACTAGATATGAATAAAACATATATTAATTATAGAGATATAGAAACAAATGAATTTAAAATAATTTTTGGAAATGGTAAGCCTGAAAGTTATGATGAGTTTGTTGGAAAACTTTAAATCAATTTGTTTATAAATTTATATTAGTGGATATAATTTTATATAAAGTGATAAATATTAATAAAAATTTATTAGAGATTTGTTGACAATGGTAAGAAAATATCATAATATAAAAACAAATAAATATTAAAAAACAGTGATAAAGAGGAGTAAGGAATAGGACGTATTAAGAGAGGAAGGTCTAGGCTGTAAGCCTTCTATATGAAATATCCTGAAGGTAGCTTTTGAGTTTCTTTGGTGAAATAGTAGTAATCAAAGACGGCATTCTAGTCGTTATATAAATTAAGAGCCTATAAGAAGTAAAATGTTAATTTACTTAGTAGGAATAAAGGTGGTACCGCGAGTCTTCGTCCTTTTTTAGGATTAAGGCTCTTTTTTTATGTTGCTTTCTGATATTTTCTAAATATACAGAGCAAAGGTACAGAGTTAAAAATAAAATTATGGATATTATAATTAAAGTAATACTATTTCCATGAAATAAGTATGATTTTAATCTTTAAATAAATAGATTTAATGATAATATTTATAAACTAGAAAAATTTTGATTTAAATTTGTAAAGTGGTCTTTATATAAGAACTTTAAATATATAAAAAACTATTCAGGAGGTTTTATTGATGGAAGAAAAGAAGAATTTAGCCACAACGTATAATCCAAAGGATTTCGAAGAAAGAATTTATAAAACATGGGAAGAGAAAAAATATTTCACTCCTGTTGTTGATAAAACTAAGAAGCCATTTTCTATTGTGATGCCACCACCAAATATAACTGGTAGACTTCACTTAGGTCATGCTCTTGATAATACACTTCAAGATATGCTTATAAGATTTAAAAGAATGCAAGGTTACTGTACTTTATGGTTACCTGGACAAGACCATGCTTCTATAGCAACTGAAGTTAAAGTTGAAAATGAATTATTAAAGCAAGGTTTAGTTAAAAAAGAAATGGGAAGAGAAGCATTCCTAGAAAAAGTTTGGGAATGGTCTGATGAATATAGAGGTCATATAAGAGAACAACTTAAAAAAATGGGTGTTTCTGCTGATTTCTCAAGAGAAGCTTTCACAATGGATGAAAACTTAAATAAAGCTGTAAGAACAGTATTCGTTAAATTATACAATGAAGGACTTATATACCAAGGAAATAGAATAACTAACTGGTGTCCAAAATGTACTACAGCATTATCAGATGCAGAAATTGAATATGAAGAAAAAGAAGGTAGCTTCTGGCACATTAACTATCCATTAGCAGATGGTTCTGGATATTTAGAAATAGCTACTACAAGACCAGAAACATTACTTGGTGATACTGCAGTAGCTGTTAATCCAAATGATGATAGATTTAAGCATTTAATTGGTAAAACATTAAAGTTACCTTTAACAGATAGAGAAATTCCTGTTGTAGGTGATGATTATGTTGATATTGAATTTGGTACAGGTGCAGTTAAAATAACTCCAGCACACGATCCTAACGACTTTGAAGTAGGTAAAAGACATAACCTTCCAATAATAAGAGTAATGGATGACCATGGTGTAATAAATGAATTAGGTGGCAAGTATCAAGGATTAGATAGATATGAAGCTAGAAAGCAAATGGTTAAGGATTTAGAAGAACAGGGATTACTTGTTAAAGTTAAACCTCATACTCACAATGTTGGAACACATGATAGATGTGGAACAGTTGTTGAACCAATTGTTTCAAGACAATGGTATGTTAAGATGGAATCTTTAGCAAAACCTGCTATTGATGTTGTTAGAAATGGAAAAACTAAGTTTGTTCCTGAAAGATTTGATAAAATATATTATAACTGGATGGAAAATATCCAAGATTGGTGTATTTCAAGACAATTATGGTGGGGACATAGAATACCTGTATTCTATTGTAATGATTGCAATCATATGATGGTTGAAGTTGATGCGCCATGTAAGTGTTCAAAATGTGGATCTGAAAATATAAGACAAGATGAAGATGTACTTGATACTTGGTTCTCATCAGCATTATGGCCTTTCTCAACTTTAGGTTGGCCAGAAAAAACAGAAGATTTAGATTTCTTCTATCCAACTAATGTTTTAGTTACTGGTTATGATATTATATTCTTCTGGGTTGCTAGAATGATATTCTCAGGAATACATAACATGGAAGAGACTCCATTTGATACAGTATTAATACACGGTATCATAAGAGATGCTGAAGGAAGAAAAATGAGTAAATCTTTAGGTAATGGTGTTGATCCACTAGAAGTTATTGATGAATATGGTGCAGATGCATTAAGATTCATGCTTGTTACTGGAAACTCTCCAGGTAACGATATAAGATATATTCCAGAAAGAGTTGAAGCAGCAAGAAACTTTGCTAATAAGATGTGGAATGCATCAAGATTTGTTATGATGAATCTTGATAAAGAAGTAATGGATAAATATGCTGATTGCAAAGAATATAGCTTAGCTGATAGATGGATATTATCTCAAATGAATACTTTAGTTAAAGAAGTAACTGAAAACATGGAAAAATATGAGTTAGGAATTGCACTTCAAAAGGTTTATGACTTTATGTGGACTGAATTCTGTGACTGGTATATAGAACTTGTTAAACCAGTATTCTTCAGTGATGATGAAAAAGCTAAAGGAGTAGTTTATAATGTATTATACACTGTATTAACTACAGGATTAAAATTATTACATCCAGTAATGCCATTTATCACAGAAGAAATATACACTACATTAACAGATGGAGAATCTATAACAATTTCATCATGGCCAGAATATGCTGAAGATTTAGCAGATAGTAAAGCTGAAAAGGATATGGAATTTGTTATTGAAGCTATTAAAGGATTAAGAAATGTTAGAGCTGAAATGAATGTACCACCATCAAGAAAAGCAAAAGTAATTTGCTATATTTCTGATGAAGCTAAGGAAGCATTTAATGCTGGAATTCCTTATATGGAAAAGCTAGGTTCAGCTTCTGAAGTTGAATTCATAGATGATAAATCATTAGTTCCAGAAAATGCAGTATCATTAGTAGTTAAAGGTGGAGAATTATTTATGCCACTTTTAGACTTAGTTGATAAGGAAAAGGAACTTGAAAGATTAAATAAAGAAAAGAAAAAATTAGAAGGTGAAGTAACAAGAATAGAAAAGAAGCTTTCTAATGCAGGGTTTGTATCTAAAGCACCTGAGGCAGTAATTGCTGGTGAAAAAGAAAAGCTAGTTAAGTATCAAGAAATGCTTGATGCAGTATTAGTTAGAATAGATACTTTAAAATAGTTATAAATTTAATAATGCAAGTGACAAGTTAATATAATTTGTTGCTTGCTTTTATTTATAAAATGATTGGGGGGTATTATGAATCTATTAAAAGATAATGTATATAAGTTGTATTTTAAATATTTCTTTCCAACTATGTGTGCAGCTTTATCTACTTCAATATATATATTATTTGATACAATATTTATTGGACAAGGGGTTGGGAGTTTAGGGCTAACAGCATTAAATATAGCATTACCAATTTACTCAATTTATTTTGGAACTGGACTTTTAATTGGTATTGGTGGTTCAACATTGATGTCTATTGAAAAGGGGAGAGAAAGAGAGGATAAAGCTCAAAAGATATTCACTTTATCTTTTGTATTTGGATTGATATTAGCTATTATTTATACTATTGTTGGTTTTGTTTTTCTTGAGGAAATTGCAGTGATTCTTGGAGCAACAAAGGAAGTCTTACCGTTAGTTAAGGAATATATGATAGTTGTTGTATTTGGTACAATTCCTTTTGTAATGGGTAGTATATTAGCACCGTTTATTAGAGCAGATAAAGCACCTAAAAAAGCTATGTTTGCTGTGATTTTTAGTGGGGTCTTAAATATAATATTAGATTATATTTTTGTATTTCCTTTAAAAATGGGAATGAAAGGTGCAGCAATAGCAACAGTTTTTTCATATACTATTAGTTTTCTTATTTTATTAACACACCTTTTATCAAAGAATAATACATTAAAGTTTAAAAGTGGTTTTTATAAATTAACCAATGTAATAAGAATAATAAAATGTGGATTACCAAGTTTATTTATAGAGGTATCATTGGGATTTGTAATATTTATTTTTAACATACAAATACTTAAAATTATTGGAGATGATGGGGTAACAGCTTATAGCATTATTTCAAATACTGGAATAATTGCAGTTGCACTATTTAATGGAATAAGTCAAACAATTCAACCATTAGTAAGTATTAATGTTGGTGCAAACTTGAAAGATAGAGCACTTATATTTAGAAAATTAGGATTAGTTACGGCCTTAATTATTGGAGTAGCATTTTTTATACTATGTATATTGTTTCCAGAGCAAATAGTTAGAGTTTTTGTAAAGCCTAGTAAGGATGTTTTATCAATTGCAATTAATTCAATTAGAATTTACTCAACAGCTTTTATAATAATGGGGGTAAATATGGTAACAGGAGCATATTTTCAATCTATAGAATTAGCAAAGGAGTCATTTATAATTGCCTTTTCAAGAGGACTTTTATTTGTTTCTATTTGTGTATTTATTTTGCCTATTTTCTTTGGAATCAATGGAGTTTGGATTAGTGTTCCTATAGGAGAAGTATTAACTTTAATTGTAGTGTTTATTTTAGTAAAGAAAAACTCTTAAATGTAATATGTAAAATAGATATATTTTACATATTTATAATGGAATTTTATTCATATTATTAGAAAAGCATATAAAATGGGGCTGTCGCACTAAATAATTAGTGCGAGGCCCCTTTTGCAAAAAAAAAATAAATCCCAGACTCTATAAGCC